>CAMPIP010000038.1 GCA_946886425.1 uncultured Actinomycetes bacterium | reverse complement strand
GGTTTGGACAAGGCGGTCGAGCCACTCCTGGTCCGGCTTGCGGCCGGCGATCGAGAGCGGCAGGAGGATGTTCTCCTCGGCGGTCAGCACCGGCAGCAGGTTGAAGAACTGGAAGACGAAGCCGAGCTTGTCGCGGCGCAGCTTGGTCAGCTCGCCGTCGTCGAGGTGGGTGATGTCGACGCCGTCGAGCTCGACCGTGCCCGTGGTGGGCGTGTCGAGTCCGGCGAGGATGTGCATCAGGGTCGACTTGCCGGAGCCCGAGGGGCCCATGATCGCCGTGAAGCGACCGCGCTCGAAGCCGGTGCTGACCCCGGCCAGCGCGTCGACCGCGGCATCGCCCTGGCCGTAGCGACGGGTGAGATCGGTGGCGACGACGACCTGTCCGTTGGCACTCACTCCCCGGCACCGTATCGAGACCAGCCACTAGCCTGCCCTGCGTGGCGCTGGCGGACGACTTCGATGGACTTCTGATCGACCTCGACGGGGTCGTCTGGATCGGCCGCGAGCCGGTCCCGGGCGCGCCCGAGGCGCTGCGTGAGCTGCTCGCCGCCGGCAAGCAGCTGGTCTTCGTCACCAACAACCCCGGCAAGCCCCCCGCCGCCTACGCCGAGCGCCTGGCCGGGATGGGCGTCGAGGTCGGGCCGGAGCGCATCGTCACCGCCGGGATGGTCGCGGCCCGGCTGGCCGCCGAGGCTGCCGGCGACGGCGGCGTCTTCGTGATCGGGGCCGAGCCGCTGAAGGAGCTGGTCGCGGCGGAACTTGGCGCGCGAAAGGTTCGCGATGCGGACCGGAGGAACGCCAACTCCGCCGTCCTCGACGTCGAGGACGGCGTCGAGGCCGCCGCGGTCGTCGTCTCCGGCCACCGCGACTTCGCGTTTCCGGAACTGCTGACCGCGAAGCGGGCGCTCGACGCCGGCGCCGCCCTGATCGCGACCAGCCGCGACCCGACGATGCCGATGCCGGGCGGCGAGTGGCCGGGGACCGGAGCGATCCTCGCCGCGGTCGAGACGGCGACCGGGCGGACGGCCGAGATCGCCGGCAAGCCCGAGCGCCACCTCTTCGAGCTGGCCCTGGCCGCCACCGACGGTGCCGAGCGGGTGGCGATGGTCGGCGATCGGGTCAGCTCCGACGTCGCCGGCGGCAGGAACGCCGGGCTGGCGACCGTGCTCGTCCTCAGCGGCACCAGCGACGCCGGGGCCGCGGCGGCCGCCGAGCCGCGCCCCGACCACGTCGTCGCCGACCTGGCGGCGCTGCTGCGGTGAAGCCCGCCGACGCGGCGCCCGCGCCGACCGCGATCGAGGAGGCGCCCGTCGCCAATCCCGGCGTCGCCTTCGCCGGCCTCTTCGCGGTCACCTTCTGCGGGCTGCTGGCGATCGGCGCGGTACTGCCGGTCCTGCCCCGCTACGTGCACGGGCCGATCGGCGCCGGCGACCTCGCGGTCGGGATCGTGATCGGCGCCTACGCCGTCTCCGGCCTGCTGCTGCGCCCGTTCGCCGGCCGCTTCGCGGACACCCGCGGCCGCAAGCCGACGATGATCTTCGGCGCCCTGCTGGTCGCGGTCGGCGGCTTCCTCTACCTGCCGCCGCTCGGCGTCGCCGGCCTGGTCGTCGCCCGGCTGGTCCTCGGCGTCGGCGAGGGGACGGTCTTCACGGCCGGCTCGGCCTGGATCGTCGACATCGCCCCGGTCCAGCGCCGCGCCCGGGTGATCGGCCTCTACGGGTTGGCGGTCTGGTCGGCGCTCAGCGTCGGGCCGCTGCTCGGGGAGCTGATCCAGCACGCCGCCGGCTACACCGCCGTCTGGCTTTTCTCGGCGGCGATGCCGCTGGTCGGGGCGGCGATCGCGACCCGGCTGCCCGATCCCTACCGCCCGACCGCGCACCCCGAGCGCCAGCCCCTGATCGCCCGCGAGGCGATCCGGCCCGGGGCGGCGCTGGCGATGGGCGCGTTCGGCTACGCCGCCGTCGCCACCTTCGTCGTCCTCCACCTCGACGAGCGCGGGATCGGCCACGGCGCCGCCGTCTTCGGCGCCTTCGCGACGACGATCGTGCTGACCCGGCTGCTGGCCGGTGACCTGCCGGACCGGGTCGGCCCGGCCCGGGTCGCGATCGCCGCCGCGCTGGTCGAGGCCTGCGGCTTGGTCGCGATCGCCTTCGCCCAGAGCCTGCCGCTGGCCCTGGCCGGGGCGATGGCGATGGGCACCGCCTTCTCGCTGCTCTATCCCTCGCTCTCGCTGATCGTCGTCAACCGCGTCCCCGACGCGCGCCGCGGCGCCGCGCTCGGCACCTTCACGGCCTTCTTCGACGCCGGCGTCGGGATCGGGGCGCCGCTGGCCGGCCTGGCGGCGGCGCTGACCACCTACGAGGGCGCCTTCCTGATGGCTTCCGTCGTCGCGGTCGCCGCAGCGGTCGCGGTCGCCACCGCTGTCGCCCCGCACAGCCGCGAGGTCGTCGCCGCCCGGGCCGGAGGCTGAACCGCCGCTAACGCCGGCTGATCAGCAGCGTCTGCGCCGCCCGGCCGATCCGGCCACGCTCGTCGAAGAGAAGCGACTCGGCGGTGCCGACCCCCTCCGGGCGCGGCAGCGTCCGGGCGTCGACGCCGACCCACTCGCCCCTCGGGAGCCGCTCCAGTTGCACGGTCAGGTCGACGTTGATGAAGAGGTAGCGGTGGTAGTCGAGGGCGGCGCTGACCCCGTTGCCGACGTCGGCGACGACGAGGGTTCGCTGCAGTGGCGAGGCCTCCTCGCCGGCGAGCAGGGGATGGCGCATCCGCAACCAGACCGTGGCCGGTCCCAGCTCGACGAAGCCGCCGGAGACGAAGCGGACCTCCATCGCCGAGTGGTAGCCGAGCTTCTGGCCGGTCGGGAAGAAGTCGCGTTCGGCGCCCTCCGCGGGACCGGCCGGCGGCGGGTCGATCGCGGCGACCTCCGCGGGGACCTCGACCGCCGCGGTGCGCAGCCGCCAGGCCGTGGCCCGCATCAGCACCTCGCCCTCGGTGTCGCTCAACTCGGCCTCGACCAGCTGCACGCGCCGGCCCGGCCGCAGGACCCGGGCCGAGGCCCGCAGCGGCGCGATCGGCACCGAGCGGAGGATGTCGAAGCTGAGCCGGCCAACGTGGAACTCGGCCGCGTCCTCGAGCCCCTCGATCGCCCGCCCCAGCAGCGCCGCTGGCGGGCCGGCGTGCTGCGCGCCCGGGTCCCAGGGACCGCGGGTCAGCTCGGTGGCGACGAGCAGGTCACCGTCGCGCTCGTAGAAGGCCTCTGGTGCGACCACGCCTCAGCAGCCCGCGCCGAAGCTCTGGGTCCAGACGTGGGCGGCGGCGTTGCCCTCGAGGTCGCCGACCCGCAGCCCGATCCCGATCTCCCGGT
Source organism: uncultured Actinomycetes bacterium (assembly GCA_946886425.1). The sequence goes on along the minus strand of CAMPIP010000038.1, from coordinate 12,368 downwards.
AGCGCCCGAGGATGTTGGCGCGGCGCTCCGGGGAGCGCATCCAGGAGCGGAACACCGCCCGCGGGCTGGCCGTAGCCCCGGTCCCCCAGGCGATGTTCTCGTCGCTCGCCCGGCAGCCGGTCAGCCGATCGATCCAATAGCTGAGGTCGCGGCCGCAGGCTTCGTGGCTGAAGTCGTCGCAGCGAATGACGTCGGCCGACTTGCGGGCGGCGGCGCGGTCGAGGCTGGCGAGTCCGGTCAGCGGCGCCTTGCCGGCGGCGCGACGAGCGGCATTGGTGAGGCAGAGCATCGCCCGCTCCTGGACCGCCAGCGGCGCTCGCGGCTCGTCCTGGCCCGGGCAGGCTGCCTGGGCGGAGGTCGCGGGGCCCTGGGCGGCACCGGCGCCGGGCGCTCCCACCAACGCGGCGAGGGCCCCCGCCACGATCGCCGCTGCGAACGCTTGGCTCACACGGCAAGCCTAGGCCAGCCGGGATGACACGGGGCGTACTCTGGATGAAGAAGACGAAAGGAGAATGATGGCGACGAAGGTCGAGAAGTCCGAGCAGGAGTGGCGCGAGCAGCTGACGCCGGAGCAGTTCGAGGTGACCCGCAAGGGCGGCACCGAGCGCGCCTTCACCGGGCCCTACGTGGACGAGAAGCGCGAGGGCATGTACCACTGCGTCGGTTGCGGGGCGGAGTTGTTCTCATCCGACACCAAGTTCGACTCCGGGACCGGTTGGCCCAGCTTCACCGAGCCGGCCAACCTCGAGCACGTCGAGCTGCGGCCGGACAACAGTCACTTGATGCGGCGCACCGAGGTCGTCTGCAAGCACTGCGACGCCCACCTCGGCCACGTCTTCGACGATGGCCCCGCCGACCGCGGCGGGCAGCGCTACTGCATCAACGGCTGCGCGCTGGAGCTCAAGCCTTCCCCCCAGCACCCAGATAGCTGAACTTCACGGCCAGCGCGACCGCCTCGGTCCGGGTATCGACCTCGAGCTTGGCGATCGCGTTGCGCACGTGGGTGTGGACGGTCGCCGGGCTGAGCGCCAGCCGTTCGGCGATCTCTTTCACCCGCAGCCCCTCGGCCAGCAGCTCGAGGATCTGGCGCTCGCGCGGCGACAGCTCCAGCAGTTTCTCGACCTCGGAGGGCTTACCGCCGGCAAAGTCGCCGCCCAGGAAGGTGCCGCCGCCGGTGACCGCTTTGACGGCCCTGGCGATGTCCTCGGCCGGGGCTGACTTCAGCACGTAGCCGGAGGCGCCGGCCCGCAGCGCCAGCGCCAGCAGGTCGGGCTGGGCGTGGGCGGTGAAGATGATGACCTTGGTGCGGGGACGCGCCTTCAGCACCTCACGGGTCGCTTCGATCCCGTCCCGTTTCGGCAGCTCGACGTCGATGATCAGGACGTCGGGCTCGAGCTGCTTGACAACGTCGACGACGTCGCGCCCGTCGCCCGCCTCGCCGACGATTTCGACTATCGGCGAATTGGCCATCCGCGACTTGATCGCCTCCCGGACGATCTCGTGGTCGTCGCAGAGGACCACGCGCTTCGCCTCTCGGACGCCGGAGCTCATGATCGGGGCGCGATTCTGTCAGGGCATCCGTACCGATGCAAAGTATTAGGTAGGGAGAAACTTCCGTCCCGTTCCTGCCGGTTCTCGATCAGCGCGATCATCGTCCGTCCCACGGCCACCGCCGTCCCATTCAGCGTGTGGACCGCCTGCGGTGATTCGCCATCGGCGGCCCGATACCTACAGCCAAGCCGGCGAGCCTGGTAATCCGTCGTGTTCGAGCAGGAGGTCAGCTCCCGGTAGCGACCCTGGCTGGGGATCCACGCCTCGCAGTCGTACTTCTTGGCGGCGGGGGCGCCGAGATCGCCGGCGGCGACGTTGACGACCCGGTAGGGGAGCTCCAGCTCGCCGAGGATCCGCTCCTCGATCGCCAGCAGCCGCTCGTGCTCGGCCGCCGACTCCGACGGCTCGACGAACGAGAACATCTCGACCTTGTCGAACTGGTGGACGCGGAAGATGCCGCGGGTGTCGCGGCCGGCGGCGCCGGCCTCGCGCCGGAAGCAGGTCGAGAAGCCGGCGTAGCGGATCGGCAGCTGCTCGGCGGCGAGGATCTCGTCGGCGTGCAGCCCGGCCAGCGCCACCTCCGAGGTGCCGGTCAGGAAAAGGTCGTCCTTGGGGATCTCGTAGATCTGGTCGCGGTCGCCAGGCAGGAAGCCGGTCCCCTCCAGCGCCTCCTCGCGGACCAGCACCGGCGGCACCACCGGTTCGTGGCCTTCCTCGCCGACCAGGTCGATCGCGAAGCGGACCAGGGCCAGCTCCAGCAGGACCAGGTCGCCTTTCAGGTAGGCGAAGCGGGAACCGGAGAGCCGCGCCGCCGCCTCGACGTCGATCAGGCCCAGCTCGGTGCCGATCTCGAGGTGGTCGCGGGGCTCGAAGTCGAACTGGGGGATGGTCCCGACCTCGCGGACGACCACCGCGTCCTCCTCGGCCATCCCGTCCGGGGCGTCGGGGTCGGGCAGGTTCGGCAGCGAGCGGGCCAGCTCGCCGAGCCGGGTCTCGACCGCCTCCAACTCCTCCTTGCCGGACTCGATCGTCTCCTTCAGCTCCTGCACCTGCGCCATCAGCTCCTCGGCGCCCTCGCCGCGCTGCTTGGCCTCGCCGATCTGCTTGGAGAGCGCCTTGCGCTCCGCCTGCGCGTTCTCGACCCGGGGCAGCAGCTCGCGGCGGCGGGCGTCGAGGGCGAGCAGCTCGTCGACCTGGCCGGCGGCGCCGCGCCGCGCCAACGCGGCCTTGACCCGCTCAGGCTCGGAGCGGATCAGCTTCAGGTCGAGCACTCGGGGTCCCGCTCAGGGAGAGGGCTGGCCGGGCCGGGGCGACTCTTCGGCGTCTTCGCCCGCGTACTCGGCGACGAACCGGGCGACCGCTTCGGCCTCTTTGCCGACGACGATGTTCTGGGGCATGATCGCCCCCGAGAAGCCACCGTTCTGGATCGCGAAGAGCGCGTCTTCATACGTCTCGGTTCGCTGATTGAGGTTCGGACCCTGCGTCCTCTCGCCGCGGTTGCCGCTGCCCTGGGTGCCGGCGGCGGCCAGGGTGTGGCAGCCCGAGCAGTGGCTCGCGAAGAGCTGGGCCCCTTCGTAGTTGGGGTCGCTCTTGGAGACGGTGACGCTCTCTTCGCCGAAGCCACAGGCGGACAGACCGAGGGCGGCGGCTAGGAGGGCGGCGATGATCAGTACGGGACGCACGCGGCGGGCATCATATTGTCTGGCGACGATCGAGCCCTTCTGACGATGCCGACGCCGCCCCCAGACCGCTTCCGAACCGCGATGGCAAGCCTCCCCACCGGCGTCACCGTCGTCTCCGCGACCGGCGCCGAGGGACCGGCCGGGGCGACCGCCAACGCCGTCTGCTCGCTCTCGATCGAGCCGATGCTGATGCTGGCCTGTCTCGACCGCGGTTCCCGCACCCTGCACGCCGTCCAGGCCGCCGACCGCTTCGGGATCAGCGTCCTCCACGACGGCCAGGAGGCGGTCGCCCGCTCCTTCGCGACCAAGGCCCCGGTCGCCGACAAGTGGTCCGGGGTCGCCTGGAACGAGCGCGACGGCATCCCGGCGATCGACGGCGCCCTGCTCTGGATTGCCTGCGACCTCCGCGACGTGGTCGCCGCCGGCGACCACGTGATCGTCACCGGCTCGGTCACCGACCTCGAGATCGGCGAGGGCGACCCGCTGGTCTTCCACGGCGGCGAGTACCGGCCGCTGGGTTGAGCCGCAGCCTGGCGCCTCCGGATCAGTTGCAGCCGGTGGCGATCGCCAGGGCCCTGCAGACCTCGTGCATGCGGGGGCCGGAGAGAGAGGCGATGCGATCGGTGAGGAGGGCCTTTGGGACGGTGCGAACGTTGTCGAAGCTGACCGCACAGTTCCGCGGCATCCCGTCCTCCGGGCCCAGCGCGATCTGAGTGGGGATGCCCCTGACCTTGCTGGTCACGAAGGCGATCACCACCTTGTTCATGACCGGGATCGCCTGCTCCCGGGTGAGGACGAGGGCCGGGCGTCGCTTTTCGTTCGGCAGCTCCAGCCAGTAGATGTCGCCCCGGCTCACCACGGCTCTTCTTCAACCCCTTCGATGGCGCTCGCTTCGGCCCAGCGCAGTTCCTCCTCGGTCTCCGGGATCCGTTCGTAGCCCTCCCTTATTTCCCGGTCGATCCGGGCGTTCTCCTCGTCGTGGAGGTAGGCCTCGATCGCCTCGCGGATCAGGGCCGAGCGGGAGCGGCCCTCGCGGGCGCCGCGCTCGTCCAAGCGCCGCAGCAGCTCCTCGTTGAGCTGGACCAGGGTCTGGGTCCGCGTCATCGGCCATATGGTATCCAATGGTCTTGCTCCACCGTTCACGGCCATGACGGCGCCAGGGCCGCGACGGCGCGAATCTCTCCCCCTCGGCGACGAGGGAATCTCCGCAAGCGCCGGCTTCCGCGGCGAGCGGTGCCACGATCGCGGGGTGAGCGATTCGCCGCGCTTCCAACGGCCGGGCTGGTTCACCGCCAGGGTCTTCAACCCGCTGGTCGGCTGGTTGAGCCACCGCGGCCTCGGCATCGCAGACGCCTGTCAACCCGTTGCGGATCGGCGCCGACCGGCGGCGGCCGCCTGGTCGAGCGCGGGGCGGAGGAGTTCACCGCCACGGAGGTCCCCGAGGCGGATCGCCCCCGACCACCCGGTCTTCAAGATCGAACCGGCGGAGCGGTAGCGCGCCTGCCGTAGCTCCTGGCCCTTGGCTCGTCCGCCGCCGCCGGACGCGTGCGGGTGTTTCGCCAATCCCGCCTAGAAGAAGGCGCCGCTGGTGGCGGCGGCGCGGACGGCGATGAAGAAGATGACCCAGCAGCTGACCGCCATGATCCCCATCTCGCGGCGGACGATCGCCATCGCGATCGACTGCTGCTGGTCGCCGGGGAGGGTCTCGAAATCGGTCTCGCCGAGCTCGCGTTGAGCGGCGCCGGCGCGGGCGCCCTCGGCCATGAACGAGACCAGCAGGGGCAGGATCCCGTAGAGCAGGTGGAGGTCGTCCGGGGGCTCATGGTTGGTGACCAGGAGCAGCAGGCCGAGCAGGGCCTGGAGCACGACCGCGGCCTGCGCGGCCCGCAGCAGGTACCAGAACGGGACGGAGGCACGGTCCCCAAACCAGGCGACGCCGCCGAGGATGCCGGCGGCCAGGTTGAGGACGATCAGCAGCACGCCAACGACGAGGTGGACCTCCGGCATCAGGCCTCGCTTCCGATCCCAGCGCCAAACGCGGGCGAAATCCGCCCAAAGGGGTCGGGATTCGGCTTACTGATGCGGAATATCACTATGTAGCAAGTTGTCACAATGTGGTTGTATAACAGCGCCCGACGGGCGCCGACGCCGGCTTAACGGCAGAGGCTCCCGGGGTAGGACACACCCCAGTGCTGAAGAGCTACCTACCGATTCTCGTCTTCCTCTTCCTCGGCCTCACGGTCGGCGGCGTCTTCATGATGCTCAACCACCTGATCGGCCCGAAGAAGCCGGCCCGCCCGACCTCGGCGAGCCGCCGTCAGGAAGAGCCGTACGAGTCCGGGATCCCGGTGGTCCCCGCCAAGAACCTGCGCTTCGGGGTCAGCTTCTACCTGATCGCGATGCTGTTCATCCTCTTCGACATCGAGGTCGTCTTCCTCTATCCGCTGGGAGTGATCCTCAAGGACGCCGACAGCATCTTCGTCCTCGGCGAGCTGGTCGTCTTCGTGGTCCTGCTGATGATCGCCTTCGTCTACGTCTGGCGGAAGGGGGCCCTGGATTGGAGGTAGAGCGCCGCAGCCTGCGCTCCAAGCAGCTGACCGCGCGTCAGATGCTGAAGGGCGACCTCGAGGGCGAAGAGCTCGAGCGCTACGTCGAAGAGCGGGTCGTCACGACCAAGCTCAAGGACCTGCAGAACTGGGCCCGGTCGAACTCGATCTTCCCGCTCACCTTCGGGCTCGCCTGCTGCGCGATCGAGGCGCCGATCTCGATCGTCACCGCTCGCTACGACCTCGCCCGCTTCGGCGCCGAGGCGCTGCGGGCCTCGCCGCGCCAGGCCGACCTGATCATCCTCTCGGGCCGGGTCTCGATCAAGATGGCGCCGGTCGTCCGCCGCCTCTACGACCAGATGCTGGAGCCGAAATGGGCGATCTCGATGGGCGCCTGCTCCTCGTCCGGCGGGATGTTCTCCAACTACGCCGTCGTCCAGGGCGCCGACAAGTTCATGCCGATCGACCTCCACATCCCCGGCTGCCCGCCGCGGCCGGAGGCGGTGCTCTACGGCTTCACGAAGCTGCAGCGCAAGATCCAGGGCAACCCCGACCCGGGCTGGCGGCAGCGCTACAACGCCGAGGGCACCGAGGAGTGGGCGCGCGGCGGCCCCCGCAGCGAACCGAGCGACCTCGAGCTGGCGGCCTACGAGGAGGCGCGGCGGACGGTCCTCGAACCGCCGGTGACCGGAGCGTCCCGTGCCTGACGCACCCGGCCTGGAGCTGATCCGCGGCGAAATCGAGCGCGACCACGCCGGCGCCGTCCTCGCCACCTCCTTCGACCGCGAGCAGGCGGCCCTGATCGCCGACCCCGCCCGGGTGCTCGACGTTCTGCGCTGGCTGCGCGATCAGCCCGCCCACGGCTACCGCTTCCTCTCCAGCCTCCACGTCGCCGACTACCTCCCGGCCGAGCCGCGCTTCGGCGTTCACTACGAGCTGCTCAACCGCGAGCGCTGCGAGCGGGTCCGGGTCAAGGCGATGCTGGCCGACCCGGGCGAGGACGCCTCGCCGGAGATCGACTCCTGCGTGGAGCTGTTCCCGACCGCCCAGTTCCAGGAGCGCGAAGCCTTCGACTTCTTCGGGATCGTCTTCCGCGGCAACCCCGACCTGACCCGGATCCTGCTGCCCGACGACTACGTCGGCTGGCCGCAGCGGCGCGACTTCCCGGTCGGCGGCGAGCCGGTCACCTTCACCTACAGCGAGCGCGCCCGTGGCTGACCTGGCGACCCAGGAGGTGGGGCTGAACGAGGACCGCACCACCGAGGTGATGACGGTCAACATCGGCCCGCACCACCCGGCCACGCACGGGGTGCTGCGGCTGGTCGTCGACCTCGAAGGCGAGATCGTCCGCGAGTGCCGGCCGGTGATCGGCTACGTCCACACCGGGATCGAAAAGTCCTGCGAGGACAAGAGCTACTGGAAGGTCATCCCCTTCGTGGAGCGGATGGACTACGTCTCCTACTTCTTCCAGATGGAGGCCTACTGCGGCGCGGTCGAGCGCCTGGTCGGGCTGGAGATCCCGCCCCGCGCCAGGTACCTGCGGACCCTCTTCCTGGAGCTGAACCGGATCCACTCGCACCTGGTCTGGCTGGGGACGACGGCGCTCGACCTCGGCGCGATCTCGATGCTCTGGTACTGCTTCCGCGAGCGCGACCGGATCCTCGACCTGTTCGAAATGGCGACCGGGCAGCGGATGCACACCCGGTACTTCCAGGTCGGCGGCGTCATCGAGGACATCCCGGTCGGCTTCGAGGAGAAATGCCGCAAGTTCGTCGAGGAGATGCCGGTGCGGGTCGGCCAGTACGAAGCGCTGCTCGACCGCAACGAGGTCTTCCTGCAGCGGACCAAAAACGTCGGGATCGTCTCGCGCGAGCGGCTCCTCGAGCTGGGCGTGACCGGGCCGCTGCTGCGCGCCGCCGGCGAGCCCTGGGACCTCCGCAAAGCATTCGACTACCTCGCCTACCCGGAGATGGACTTCAAGATCCCGGTCGGCACGGTCGGCGACAACTACGACCGCTACCGGGTCCGGGTCGCCGAGATGGTCGAGTCGGCGCGGATCGTCGGCCAGTGCCTCGACGCGCTCCCGGAGGGCCCTTTCATCGCCGACGACCGCAAGTACGTGCTGCCGCCGCGCTCGGAGCTCTCGACCTCGATGGAGTCGCTGATCCACCACTTCAAGCTCGTCACCGAGGGCTTCCGGGTCGATCCCGGCGAGGTCTACTACGGGATCGAGTCGCCGCGCGGGGAGCTCGGCTGCTTCGTGCTCGCCGACGGCTCCTCGAAGCCGGCCCGGGTCCACTTCCGCGACCCCTCCTTCGTCAACCTGCAGTCCTTCCGCGACATGGCCGTCGACACCTACGTCGCCGACATGATCTGCTCGCTGGGGATGCTCGACCCGATCCTCGGGGGGGTCGACCGGTGAGCCCCGTCGACGGTCCCGGGATCAGCAACCCGAACCTGCCGGTCGACCGCGCGGTCACCGAGGGGCGCGTCCCCGGCCGCCGCGAGGAGGAGATCCCGGAGCTGCACGAAGTCGACTGCCCGGATGAGCTGCGGGAGCGGATCGAGGCGCTGATGGGCCGCTACCCGGACCGCAAATCGGCCTCGATCCCGGCCCTCTGGGCGGTCCAGGAGCGCTACGGCTGGTGCACCCCGGAGGGGATTCGCCAGGCCGCCGCGGTGATGCGGGTGACCCCGGCCTACCTGGAGTCGGTGGCGAGCTTCTACGACCTGCTCCATACGGAAGCGGTCGGGGCACACCGGATCGAGGTCTGCACCAACATCAGCTGCTGGATGCGCGGCGGCGACGAGCTGCTCGACGCCTTCAAGGCGGCCGCCGGGGGCGACGAGGAGAGCTTCTTCGTGACCGGTTTCGAGTGCCTGGGCGCCTGCGACATCGCCCCGATGGCCGCGATCGACCAGCGCTACTACGGGCCGCTGGAGGCGGCCGAGGCGGGGACGGCGATCGCCCAGCTCAAAGCCGGTGAGGAGGTCCTCCCCGAGAAGTCGCTGCTGAAGCGGCCGCTGGCGGCCGACCTGCCCGAGGGTGGCGCCAATGGCTGATCCGCGCGAGACCCGCGTCCTGCTCGAGCACGCCGAGGACCCGGCGCTGCGCACCCTCGACGGCTACAAGCGCCTGGTCGGCGGCTACGCGACGCAGGAGAAGGCGTACCGCCAGATGGAGCAGGACGAAGTCCTCAAGGAGCTCGAAGACTCGGGGCTGCGCGGCCGCGGCGGCGCCGGCTTCTCGATGGGCAAAAAGGCCTCCTTCCTGCCCCGCGGCGAGATGGCCAAGTACCTCTGCTGCAACGCCGACGAGTCCGAGCCGGGCGCCTTCAAGGACCGCGAGCTGATGCAGCGCAACCCGCACCAGCTGATCGAGGGGATCGCGATCGCCGCGCTTGCCGCCGACGCGGGCCACGCCTTCATCTTCATCCGCGGCGAGTACGCCGACCAGGCCGACATCCTCGACGCCGCCGTCGCCGAAGCCTACGAGGCGGGCTACCTGGGGACGAACATCCTCGGCACGCACCGTGACCTGGAGCTGGTCGTGCACCGCGGCGCCGGCGCCTACATCTGCGGCGAGGAGACCGCCCTGCTCGACGCCCTCGAGGGCAAGCGCGGCAACCCGCGCTTGAAGCCGCCCTTCCCGGCCGTGCAGGGCCTGTACGGCGGGCCGACCCTGATCAACAACGTCGAGACGCTCTCCAACGTGCCGCGGATCGTCGCCAAAGGAGCCGAGTGGTTCCGCGGCTACGGGACCGAGCAGTCGCCGGGCACCAAGGTCGTCTCGATCTCCGGCGGCGTCCGTCGCCCCGGCAACTACGAGGTCGAGCTGGGGATCCCGACCCGGGAGCTGATCTACGGCCTCGCCGGCGGTCCCGAGCCCGGCCACGAGGTCAAGGCCTTCTACCCGGGCGGCTCCTCCTCGCCGGTCCTCACCCCGGCCGAGCTCGACCTCCCCTACAGCTTCGAGGCGATGGCCGAAGCGGGCTCGATGCTCGGCTCCGGCTCGATCATCGTCGCCGACGACCGGGTCTCGATCCCGCACATGGCGCTGCGCACGGCGCGCTTCTACCACCACGAGTCCTGCGGCAAGTGCACGCCCTGCCGCGAGGGGACCAATTGGACGGTGAAGATGCTGGAACGGGTGGTGCGCGGCGAGGCGACCCCGATGGACCTCGACATCATCAGCTCGGTCCAGGAGAACATCATGGGGCACTGCCTCTGCGTGCTCGGCGACTCGATGGCGATGCCGGTCAGCGCCATGGTCCGCAAGTTCCGCCCCGAGTTCGAGGAAGTGATGGCCAGGGCCGGCTCCTCCTCGCTCGACATGGAGACGGCGCTGGCGGCGGTGCAGGGCCCGGCCGAGACCCTGGGGGCGTCGACGTGAGCAAGGGCAAGGAGATCACGATCGTCGTCGACGGCCGCGAGATCGTCGCCACCGAGGGGGAGATGCTCCACGACGCCGCCCGCAAGGGCGACGTCGAGATCCCGGTCTTCTGTTACGACCCGAAACTCGGCGACCCGGTCGGCGCCTGCCGGATGTGCCTGGTCGAGGTCGAGGGGATCCCGAAACTGCAGACCTCCTGCTCGACCCCGGTCCGCGACGGGATGGTCGTCCACACCCGCACCGAGCAGGTCAAGGAGGCCCAGAACGCGGTCGTCGAGTTCCTGCTCGTCAACCACCCGCTCGACTGCCCGGTCTGCGACAAAGGCGGCGAATGCCCGCTGCAGGACATCTCCTACGGCTGGGGGCCAGGCAAATCGCGCTTCACCGACGAAAAGCGCCACTTCGAGAAGCCGATCGAACTCTCGCCGCTGGTCGCGATCGACCGCGAGCGCTGCATCCTCTGCTACCGCTGCGTGCGCTTCAGCCAGGAGGTCTCCGAGGACGCCCAGCTGCAGCTGCTCGAGCGCGGCGACCGGACCTTCGTCGGCACCTTCGACGACCGCCCCTACGTCGCCCCCTTCCACGGCAACATCACCGACATCTGCCCGGTCGGGGCGCTGACCAACTACACCTACCGCTTCCGGGCCCGGCCCTGGGACATCGAGCAGGCCGGCTCGGTCTGCACGCTCTGCCCGAGTCAGTGCAACGTCAGCTTCACGGTCCGCGACGAGAAGGTGAAACGGGTCCTCGCCCGCGACAACGAGGAAATCGACGACGGCTGGCTCTGCGACCGTGGCCGCTACGGCTTCGAGATGTTCGACGCGCCCGAGCGGGTGCGCGGTCCGCGGCTGCGCGGCGGCGCCGCGGCCGAGTGGCCTGAGGCGATCGAGGCGGCGGCCGAGGGGCTGCGCGCGGCCGGCGGCAGGGTCGCGGCGATCGTCGGCGACGCCTCCAACGAGGAGGGCTACCTGGTCCAGCGCCTGCTGCGCGAGGCGCTCGGCTCCGCCGACGTCGACTCGCGCCCCTCGCGCGGGGCGAGCCGCGAGCAGCTGGTGCGGCTGGCGCAGCCCAACGTCTCGGCGAAGGTCAGCGACATCGACGGGGCGGCGGCGATCCTGGTCCTCGGCACCGACCCGCTGCACTCCTCGCCGATCCTCGACCTGCGGATTCGCAAGGCGATCCGCCGCCACGGCGCCAAGCTCGCCGTCGCCACCGAGCGCCCGACCGCCCTCGACGGCGGCGCCGAGGCGATCGCCCGCTACGCCCCCGGCGAGGCCGCCCACTTCCTCGGCGAGCTGGCCGCGGCCCTCGGCGGCACCGAAAACGTCGCCACGCCGCTGGCCGACGCTCTCCGCGAGGCCACCGGCAGCGACAGCGCCGGGGGCGAAGCGGCCAAGGTCGTGGTCATCTGGGGCGACCGCCTCGCCCGCGACGGCGCGGTCGACGCCCTCCTCGACCTCGCGAACGCCCTCAACCTGACCGCCTTCGAGGGCTCCGGCCTGCTTGAGATCCCCGACTTCGCCAACGCCCGCGGCACCCGCGAGGCCGGCTGCCTCCCCGACGCCGGCTCGGGCCTGACGAGTCTGCCCCTACCCGTCCATAACACGGGTCAGGGCAGACGCGTGGGCAGGTCGACCGAGGAGATCCGGGCGGCCCTGGAGTCCGGCGAGCTCAACGGCCTGATCCTCTTCGGCGTCGACCCCCTCCGCGACTTCCCGGACACCCCGGCCTGGGAGGCGGCGCTGACGGCCGCGGACCACCTGGTCGTCTTCTCCATGCACGAGAACGCCACCACGGCCAAGGCCGACGTGGTCCTGCCGCTGGAGACCCACGCCGAGAAAGACGGCACGGTGACCCACCCAGACGGCCGCCTGCAGCGGGTCCGGCCCAGCGCCTCCCGCCCCGAGGCCCTCCGCCCGAACTGGCAGGTACTGAGCGAGTTGTCCGCCGCCCTGGGCCACGACACCGGAATCGACTCCCAGCCCACGGCCTTCGCGGCGCTCACGGACGCGGTCCCGTTCTACAACGGGATTACGGACGCAGACATCGGCGGCCAGGGCATCCGCTGGCAGGACACCGACTCCGCGAACTCCGTCCCCGCGCCCGGGAGCGCCGCTGAAGCTGAGAGGACGCCCGGGGCAGGGTCGCCGGACACTCAGCGCGGAGCGCCTACCGGCACCACGGATCCCGGCGACG
>CAMPIP010000037.1 GCA_946886425.1 uncultured Actinomycetes bacterium | reverse complement strand
CGAGACGATGAAGAGCGTGCTGCGCTATTTCGAGGCCGCCCGGCTGCCGGCGATCGTGCGGGTGCCGTCGAAGAGCTACCATCATGTCGCCCGGGCGCTCGACATGGGCGCCGAAGGGCTGATGATCCCGATGGTGAACAATGCCGAGGAGGCCCGCGCCGTCATTGACTGCATGAAGTATACGCCCCACGGCCTGCGCGGGGTGGCGCTTGGCATCGCCCATGACGCCTACGGCGGCGGGGCGGTGTTGAGCCATCGGAGTGCCGCGGAGTTCTGGGGGTTTGGACGGCAGCGGGGGTCGCTGGTGGAAGTGACGGCGCCGGCGGGGCGCCAGGGAGTCGAACGGCGGCGGCGGCTCTGGATCCATCGCTGCCGGCTGTTCCACGCCGAGGACGGGACGGAGGACCGGGGGCTTTCGGTGACGACCGTCGCGCGGACGCTCTTCGACTACGCGGAAGTGGTCGCGTTCTCGCAGCTGGAGCGGGCCTGGGAGGAGGCGGAGAAGCGCAACCTGCTGCAGCTCGCCGCCGTCGAGCGGGTCTGCGAGCGGGGATACGGGCGGCGGGCGCTGAAGCCGACCCGGCGGCTGCTCGCCGAGGCACGCGCCGCGACGGAGGGACGCTCGCCCCTGGAGGAACGCTTCCAGCGCTTTCTCGCGGCGCAGCGGATCCCGCCCGGGAGCACCAACGTCGACGTTCTCGACCACGAGGTCGATGTGCTCTGGCCGGCTGCCCGCCTGGTCGTCGAGCTCGACAGCTGGGAACACCACGCCCACCGCGCCGCCTTCGAGCGCGACCGCAGCCGCGACCCGGAGCTGCTGCTGGCCGGCTACCGCACGATCCGCATCACCCACCGCCGGCTCGACCGCGAAGCGGACGAGCTCGCGGCGGAGATCCGCGGACTGCTCGCGGCGGCGCCGCTGACGCCCGCCGGTGACTCAGCCCGTTGAGCTCGCCCGACTCAGGAGCCGCGCAGCGTCTCGACGGCGATCTGGGCCGTCTCGGTCGGACTTTCGCCGACCCGGACGCCCTTCGCTTCGAGCGCGTCCTTCTTCGCCTGGGCGGTGCCCGAGGAGCCGGAGATGATCGCGCCGGCGTGGCCCATCTGCTTGCCGGGCGGGGCGGTGAAACCGGCGATGTAGGCGACCACCGGCTTGGAGACGTTGGCGGCGATGTACTCGGCCGCCCGCTCCTCGGCGTCGCCGCCGATCTCGCCGACCATCACGATCAGCTCGGTCTCGGGGTCCTGCTCGTAGAGCGCGAGGATGTCGATGAAGTCGGAGCCGATGATCGGATCGCCGCCGATCCCCACGATCGAGGAGTTGCCGGTCCCCGCCTGTTTCAGCTCGTTGCCGATCTGGTAGGTCAGGGTCCCCGACTTGGAGACGACGCCGATCGGGCCCGGGTCGAAGAACTGGGCGGGGATGATCCCGACGTTGGCCTTGCCGGGCGAGAGCGCGCCGGGACAGTTGGGGCCGAGCAGCCGCACGCCCTTCTCGCGTGCCTTCCAGTAGAGCCCGAGCATGTCGAGGACCGGGATCCCCTCGGTGATCGCGATCACCGTCTGGACGCCGGAATCGAGCGCCTCGTCGATAGCGGGGGCCGCGTAACGGGCCGGGACGAAGATCATCGAGGTGTTGGCGCCCGCCTCGGTGACCGCCTCCGCGATCGAGTCGTAGACCGGGACCCCCTCGACGTCCTGGCCGCCCTTGCCCGGGGTGACGCCGGCGGCGAGGTGGGTCCCGTAGGCCTGGTTTCGGAGCCCGTGGAAGGAGCCCTCGCGGCCGGTCAGGCCGGAGACGACCAGCTTGGTCTCGTTGCCGACGATGATGCTCATCCGGCCAGCTCCACGACCCGGCGGGCGGCGCCGAGCATCGTCGTCTCCTGGTGCAGGTTCTCGAGCCCGGCCTCGGCGAGGATCCGCAGGCCCTCCTCCGAGTTGGTGCCGTCGAGGCGGACCACCAGCGGCACCTTCAGGTCGATCTCGCCCGAGGCGGTGACGATCCCCTTGGCGATCTCGTCGCAGCGGGTGATGCCGCCGAAGATGTTGAAGAGGATCGCGGTGACCTTGGCGTCGGAGGTGATCACGGTCAGCGCGTCGACGATCGCCTCGGCTTTGGAGCCGCCGCCGGCGTCGAGGAAGTTGGCGGGGGCGCCGCCGGCCTGGGCGACCACGTCGAGGGTCGACATGCAGAGGCCGGCGCCGTTGGCGAGGATGCCGACGTTGCCGTCGAGCTTCACGTAGGTGAGGCCCTTCTCCTTGGCCATCGCCTCCTGCGGGTCCTCCTCGTCGGCGGCCTCGCTGCCGGCCAGGTCCTCGTGGCGGAAGAGCGCGTTGCCGTCGATCGTCACCTTGGCGTCGAGGGCGACGACCTGGCGGTCGTTGGTGACGATCAGCGGGTTGACCTCGATCAGCGTCGCGTCCTCCCCGCTGGCCACCGCGGCCAGTTTCGCGACCACGTCGGCGACTTGCTCGCGGACGTCCTCGTCGAGACCGGCCTCGTCGACGATCGGCCGCGCCGCGGCGGCGGTGAAGGGCCGGGTCGGGTCGATGTGGCGCTTGATCAGCTTCTCGGGGGTCTCGGCGGCGACCGCCTCGATGTCCATCCCACCCTGGCTGGAGATCATCGTCAGCAGCTTCTTCTCGCCGCGGTCGAGGATCACCGAGGCGTAGTACTCGGAGGCGATGTCGGAGCCGCCCTCGATCCAGACCCGGTGGACCTTGAAGGGGCCCTCGCCATGGGGGCCGACGATGTCCATGCCGATGATCGCGTCCGCATGAGCGCGCGCCTCCTCGGCGTTCTGGGCGATCTTGATGCCGCCGGCCTTGCCGCGGCCGCCGATCAGCACCTGCGCCTTGATCGCGCAGGGGTAGCCAATCCGCTCCGCGGCCGCCACCGCCTCCTCGACGGTCTCGGCGACCTCGCCACTCGGCACGGAGATCCCGTGCTTGGCGAACAGCTGCTTGCCCTGATACTCGAGAAGATCCATAAGAGGTAGAGGACGCCCTGGCAGCGCCGGCCGGGCAGCCTATAGAAGTGGAGGGGTGACGCGCCGAGACGCCGCCGAATGGCATAATGCCGCGCTCGCCAATGGCCCTTCCCAGTCTCAAAAACATTAAATGGGTGACCACCGACTGCTACGGCACCCTCATCGACTGGGAGAAAGGCATCATCGAGGCCTGCAAGAAAGAGGCGGCCAAAGACGGCTTCAGCTTCGAAGAAGGCCCATTCCTGGAGCGCTTCATGGAGGTCCAGGCGGAAATCATGGCCGGCTCCTACGAGCTCTACGCCGAGGTGCTGCGCCGCACGATCGTCAAGGTCGCCGGCGAGCTGGGCTGGGAGGTGGAGCCCTCGCGGGCCCAGTTCCTGCCCAACAGCGTCGCCTACTGGCTGCCATTCCGCGAGGCCAACGCGGCGATGGATCGGCTCGGCAAGAAGTACGAGATCGGCATCGTCACCAACACCGACGACAAACTGCTGGGGATCTCGCGCCGCCATCTGCGGACCGAACTCGACCTCGTCGTCACCGCCCAGCAGGTGCGCAGCTACAAGCCGGACCCGGTGCACTTCAAAGAGTGCGCCCGCCGCATCGGCGGCAAGAAAGGCTGGCTTCACATCGGCTGCGATTACGCGACCGACATCGCCCCGGTGCTGAAAATGAACGTGCCGGTGATCTGGGTCAACCGCCACGACGAGAAGCTCGAAGGGCGCAAAGCGCCCAGCGCGACGGTAAAAAACTTTCGCGATGCAGTGAAAAAGCTCGGCGCGTCCTGAGCGTCTTTTAGCTTTCACGGCGCAACTCCTGCCGCGGGTACCGGTTTCGGACCTCGAGGCGCTTCTCTTTTGGATCGATTCACTCCACAGCCCACGTCTTCGCGCGCGCTCGACGCGCGGGTGCTGCTGTTCGCGGCCGTCCTGGCCCTGACCGCGGCGCTGGCGCTGCTGACCGGGCGCGCCACCGCGACCGCCGCGACCGCCAACGAAAAGGCCCGGCCGGAAGCGGCCGCCTCGGCCAAGGAAACGGACCCGCCGCCGAAACTCTCCAGCGGCCGTCCCAACATCGTCCTGATCCAGACCGATGACCAGACCCTCGACCAGCTCTACGCCGAATACCAGATGCCCGGGGGCGGCACCGTCCAAGCGATGCCGAACACCCGCGCCCTGATCGGCGACAAAGGCGCCACCTTCACCCAGTACTACACGCCGTACGCACTCTGCGGTCCCTCGCGGGTCTCGCTGCTGACCGGCCGCTTCGCCCACAACAACAAAGTCCGCGGCAACGTCCCGCCGAACGGCGGCTACCCCGGCTTCGCCGCCCGCGCCGCCTACAACCACAACATCGCCACCTGGCTGCAGGCCGCCGGCTACCGGACGATCCACGTCGGCAAGTTCCTCAACGCCTACGGCGACCCGCCCTACGACAACGGGACCAGTGTGCCGCCCGGCTGGAACGCCTGGCACTCGACCGTGAAATCGGACACCAACCACTACTTCTACGGCTACAAGCTCAACAACAACGGCAAGATCGAGGGCCCCTACGGGGACTCCGGGAGCTGGGACACCCGCGAATATGGCCAGCGCGACGATTTCGGCTGCCCCTACGCGCCGCTCAACGGCCTCCCCTGCCTCTACGAGACGGACGTCTTCAGCCGCATTGCCAGCGAAGAGATGTTCGGCACCCCGGAAGGGACGCCGTTCTACCTGCAGCTCGACTACTCCGCCCCGCACGGGGACTTCCGCCGCCCCGCCGGGCCCGAGCCGGCGCCGCGCCACAACGAAACCTTCTCCGGCGTCCCGGTCCCGCGCAGTTCCTCGGAAGGGTTCAACGAGGGCAACGTCAACGACAAGCCGCGCTTCATCCGCGAAGCGCCCTACGTCTCCTCGACCGAAGCCCACACCTACCGCGTCTACTACCAGAAGGCGCTGGAGTCGCTGCGCTCGGTCGACGACGGCGTCAAACAGATCGTCGACACGCTCGGCGCCATGCACCGCCTCCGCAACACCTACATCCTCTTCATCTCCGACAACGGCTTCTTCTACGGGGAGCACCGCCTCACCGGCGGCAAGTTCCTTGCCTACGAGCCGTCCAGTCACCTGCCGATGATGATCCGCGGCCCCGGCATCAAGCCCGACAGCGAAACCGGCCAACTCGCCTCGACGGTCGACATCGCCCCGACGATCCTCGAACTCGCCCAGACCAAAGCCGACAAAAGCCTCGACGGCGAATCGCTCTACCCCTTCGCCCACGACCCGGAACTGCGCAACAGCCGGCCGCTGCTGTTCGAGTCCTTCGTGCAGACCGACGACGTCGAACAGAACGGCGGCGCCGGCTCCAACCCGGAAGGGGTCAGCTACGGGCGCGCCAACACCGACGCCGGCGCCTCGGTGGTGGCGCCGCCGAAAAACTATTACGGGATTCGGCTCGGCCAGTACAAGTACATCGAGTGGCCGGAGGGCGAGAAAGAGCTCTACGACCTCGAAAAGGACCCGAACGAGCTCAACAACAAAATCCGCGACAAGAACTTCTACCCGATCCGCGGCTTCATGCACCGCGAACTCGTGCGCCTGCAGGAATGCGTCGGCTTCCGCTGCCGCCAGCCCGCCGGCGAACTCCCGCTCACCCGTAAGCAGCAGCTGAAGATCAAACGGGAAAAGGAAAAGAAGCAGCGGGAACGCGAAAAGCGGCAGAAAGAACGCGAAGAAAAGGCCAAAGGCAAAGCCGGCAAATAGGCCGCCGGCTCGGCCGGGCGCCGCGAGGCGGCGCCACCCTCACTCCCCTCTGACGACGCAGCGGAAGCCGATGTGGCTGGTCGAGCTGTCGAGCGCCTCGCCCTGGCGGGCGGCGGGCCGGTAGCGCAGGCAGTAGCTGGGCGCGCAGAGGTGCGAGCCGCCCTTGATGACCTTGCGGGGGATGTGCGAGTCGGGCATGTTGTGGTCGTAGGCTTCGGCGTCCGAGGTCACCCGCGGGTTGCTGGGCACGCAGCAGGGGCTCGGCGCTTCGTCGGGGTGGCGCGGGGTGAAGAAGTCCGAGGTCCACTCCCAGACGTTGCCGGCCATGTCGTAGAGCCCGTAGCCGTTGGGCGGGAAGGTGCCGACCTTGGAGGTGCCGCGGTAGCCGGAAGCGCCGAGGTTCTCCCATGGGAAGCGCCCCTGCCAGGTGTTGGCGAGCAGGCGCTCGCCGCCGTCGTGATCCTCGTCGCCCCAGGTGAAGATCGCCCCATCGAGGCCGCCCCGCGCGGCGAACTCCCACTCCGCCTCGGTCGGCAGGTCCTTGCCGACCCACGCCGCGTAGGCGGCGGCGTCCTCGTTGGCGATGTGGACGACCGGGTGGTTGTCGCGCCCCCGCACGTCGCTGCCGGGCCCCTCCGGCCGCCGCCAGCAGGCGCCAGGGACGTACGCCCACCAGGCCCGGAAGTCGGTCAGCGGTACCGGCCCAGGCGCCCCCTGGAAGACCAGCGATCCCGCGACCAGCAGCCCCGGATCGATCCCCGGGTAGTCCGCCGGGTCCGGCGCCCGCTCCGCCAACGTCACGTACTCCGTCTCCCGCACGAAGTGCCGAAACTCCCGCACCGTCACCGGCTTCGAGTCGATCCAAAACCCATCGACCTCGACCCGATGCACCGGCCGCTCCTCCGCATAGAAGCTCTCGCACCCCATCCGAAACGACCCACCCTCAACACGGATCATCCCGGAGAGAGATCTCTCCCCCGCCTCAACAGCCAAAACCAACCTCCATCTCCAGGGCCATGCCCCCGAGTCTAGGAAGTACCGCGCACGGGCCGGGGACGGGGACCCCTCCCACGGAGGCTCAAGCGGCGACGCTACGAAGCGCCAGGTCCGCCCCAGCTGCGCGACGGTCTCCGGGGGAGGGGTCCCCGTCCCCGGCGCATGGACCTACTTGATGACAGCGAGGACGTCGCCGCTGGAGACCGCGTCGCCCTCGGCGATCTTCAGCTCCTCGACCTTGCCGGAGCGGTGCGCGACGATCTCGTTCTCCATCTTCATCGCCTCGATCACGCAGATCAGGTCGCCCTCGCTGACCTCGGCGCCCTGCTCGACGACGACTTTGAAGATCGTGCCCTGCAGCGGCGCCGCCAGCGACTCGCTGGAGGCTCCGCCGCCACCGCCGGCCTTGCGCTCGCGCTTCGGCGGTTTGCGGCCGTTGGCCGCCGCGGTGGCGACACCGCCGACCGCCTCGCCGATCACCTTGACGTCGAAGAGCTTGCCGGAGACCTCGACCTTGTAGTCGCGGGCGATGACCTCTCCCCCGTCCTCGCTGGGCTCAGGCGGGGTCGCGTCGGCGGGGGCCGTGGACTTCAGCCAGTCCTTGTCCTCCATCAGGTCGCGGCAGGTCTCGCCCTTGTCCCACTGCGGGGTGGCGAGGATCGCTTCGTGGAAGGGGATCAGCGTGGTCAGGCCGCCGGAGTCGTATTCGGAGAGCGCCCGCAGCATCCGCTTGGTCGCCTTCCCGCGGTCGACGTCCCAGACGATCAGCTTGGCCACCATCGGGTCGTACATCGGCGTCACTTCGGAGCCGGCCTCGACGCCGGAGTCGACGCGGACGCCGGGGCCGGAGGGCTCGCGGTAGGAGTCGCCGATCGGGCCCGGGGCGGGAGCGAACTTCTTGTGCGCCGCCTCGGCGTTGATCCGGCACTCGATCGACCAGCCGCGCAGCTCGACGTCCTCCTGGGCGATCGAGAGCGGCTCGCCGGCGGCGACCAGGATCTGCTCGCGGACGATGTCGACGCCGCTGATCATCTCGGTCACGCAGTGCTCGACCTGGACCCGGGTGTTCATCTCGAGGAAGAAGTACTCGTCGCCGACCTGCATGCCCTCGATCGTGCCGGCGCCGCGGTAGCCGACGGCCGCGGCCGCGTCGGTGGCGATCTTGCCGATCCGCTCGCGCATCTCCTCGTCGACGTGCGGGCCGGGGGCCTCCTCGATCACCTTCTGGTGACGGCGCTGGATCGAGCAGTCGCGCTCGCCGAGGTGGATCACGTTGCCGTGCGAGTCGGCGAGGACCTGGACCTCGACGTGGCGCGGGTCCTCGAGGTAGCGCTCGACGTAGACGCGGTCGTCGGAGAAGAACTTCTCGCCTTCGCGGGCGGAGCCTTCGAAGGCCTCCTGCAGGTCGTCCGGCGTCATCGCCACGCGGAAGCCCTTGCCGCCACCGCCGCCGGCGGCCTTGCAGGCGACCGGGTAGCCGGCTTCCTCGGCCTGGCGGCGGGCGTCGTCGACGTCCTTCGCGACCTCGGTCGAGCCGGGGACGATCGGCACCCCGGCCTTCTCCATGATCTCGCGCGCCCGGGTCTTCGAGCCCATCGCTTCGATCGCCTCGGGCGGTGGCCCGATCCAGGTGATCCCGGCCTCGGCGCAGGCGCGGGCCATCTCGGCGTTCTCCGCCAGGAAGCCGTAGCCGGGGTGGATCCCTTCGGCGCCCGCCTGCTTGGCGGTGGCGATGATCTTGGCGATGTCGAGGTAGCTTTCGGCCGGGACCGCGGGGCCGATCAGGTAGGCCTCGTCGGCCTCGCGCACGTGCGGCGCGTCGCGGTCGATCTCCGAGTAGACGGCGACCGAGACGATCCCCATCTCCTTCAGCGTCCGGGCGACCCGGATCGCGATCTCGCCGCGGTTGGCTATCAGCACCTTCTGGAACACGGCGGCGCAGTCTAATTATCTGTCGGGCAATAGGCTCTTTCGCCGTGCTGATCGAGCTGCAGAGCCACTCGACCGTCTCCGACGGCCAGCTGCCGCCGGCCGAGGTGGTCGAGCAGGCGGCCGCGGCGGGGGTCACGACCCTGGCCCTGACCGACCATGACGCGATCGCCGGCGTCGCCGAGGCGGCGGCCGCGGCGGAGCGGCTGGGAATCGAGCTGGTGCCGGCAATCGAGATGTCCTGCGTGCATCCCTACGCCGAAGACCTGCACGTCTGCGGCTACTGGGTCGACCTCGGCGGGATCGCCCCGGCCTGCGAGCGGGCCCAGCACGAGCGGGTCACCCGGGCCGGCGAAATCGTCGCCAAGCTGCGCCAGGAGGGCTTCGACATCCACCTCGAGGACGCTGTCCGCGAGGCCGGCGACGCGCTCTCGATCGGCCGGCCCCACATCGCCCGCGCCGCCGGCGCCACCGGCGACCTCGGCCCCTTCTTCGAGGAGTACCTGGTGCCGGGCGCCAAGGCCTTCGTGCCGCGCCGCTGGCCGACCGCCGCCGAAGCGATCGAGCTGATCCACGAGGCCGGCGGCGTCGCCGTGATCGCCCACCCCTACTGGGACATCTCGGCGCCGCACGAGGTCGATGACCTGATCCGCTCGCTCGGGGCCGACGGGGTCGAGACCTACTACCCGACCCACTCCGAGGAGCAGACCCGGCACCTGCTCGAGCTCTGCGAGGAGCTCGGCCTCTTCGCCACCGCCTCCTCCGACTTCCACGGGCCCACGCACAAGACCTTCGCGCGCTTCGGGGCGTATGAGACCTACGGGCTCGGCGAGCCCCAGGTCCCTCCTCAGCCGTAGTTTGGCTACCCTCATTAGGTCCACCTAATTCGGGCGTCCTAAAGACTTGGTAGCGCGCCCCAGGCGAGAGGAGCCACGCCGTTGTACACCGTGATGAACGTCGTCCACGTCCACGAGGAGCGCCGGGAGGCTTTCGAGCGCACCTTTCGCGAGCGTGAGAGCCACGTCCACAAGGCGGACGGCTTCGCCGGCTTCGAACTGCTGCGCCGCGACCGCGACGGCGAGTACGTCGTGTTGAGCCGCTGGGAGACCAAGGAGGCCTTTCGCGAGTGGGTCAACAGCGACCTCTTCAAGATGAGCCACCGTCACGCCGAGGGCCAGCTCGCCCACAGCAGCGAGGTCCGCAACTACGACGTGATCGACACCCGGATCCCGGCGTGAGCGTGAGCGCCTCCGCATCCTGGCGGGCGAAGCTCGCCCTGCTGGCAACCGCCTGCCTGCTGGCCGCGCTGGCGCTGCCGGCGAACGGCGGCGCGGCGGCGCCGAAGCGGATCGTGGCGCTCACCCCGTTCGCCGCCAACACCCTCGCCAAGCTCGGCGTCGCCCCGGTCGCGATCGGCCAGACGCTGGGCGGCGCGGAACGCTTCTCGCCGAAGCTGAAGAGGGTCAAGGTGCTGCCGCTCTCGCACCCGAACGGGCCGAACCTCGAGCAGCTGGCGTCGCTGAACCCGGACCTGATCTTCTCCTCGCAGACCTGGGCCAAGGGCAACGAGGCGATGAAGCAGCTGGGGATGAAGGTCGTCCTCCACGACCCGCGCTCGATCAACGGCGCCCTCGCCGACACCTTCAAGATCGGCGCGCTCGTCGGCCGCAAGCACTACGCCCGCGACGTCCTGCAGGCGATGCGGAAGGAAATCCGGGCCGCCGAGAAGGGCGTCAGGAAGCGGCCGAAGGTGATGCTGATCCTCGGCGTCGGCCGCACCCCGTTCACCTTCCTGCCGAACAGCTGGGGCGGTGACGTGGTCACCAAAGCCGGCGGCAGGCTGCTGACCGGCGGGGTCAGCTCCAACTCCGGCTTCGAGCGGATCTCCGACGAAGCGGTGGTCGCCGAAAACCCGGACATCATCATCGCCGTGCCCCACGCCAACGAGGACGACATCCCCTCGTTGACGGAATACCTGCGCTCGAACCCGGCCTGGTCCAGCACCAGGGCCGCCCGGAGCGGCAACGTCTACATCTCCGTTGACAACTCGCTGCTGCAGGCCGGTACCGACATCGCCCGCACGATCCGCAAGGTCCGCAGCGCCTACCTGAAGAACTGACTCAGGTGGCGCGGCGGACCCTGGTTTTCGCGGCGCTGATCGTCGCGCTCGTCGTCGCGGTCGTCTGCTCGCTCGCCTTCGGGGCGGTGAAGGTGCCGATCTCGACGGTGATCGACGTCGTCCTCGGCAAGGGCGGCAGCGCCACCGACACGCAGATCGTCGAGACCCTGCGACTGCCCCGCACGGTCGAGGCGATGCTGGTCGGCGCCGCGCTCGGCGTCGCCGGGGCGATCCTGCAGGGGGCGCTGGGCAACCCGCTCGCCTCGCCCGACGTGATCGGGGTGACCGGCGGCGCCGGCTTCGGGGCGATCCTGATCATCATCCTGCTGCCGGGCTCGATCGCCCTGCTGCCGCTGACCGCGCTCGCCTTCGGGCTGCTGGCGGCGACCCTGGTCTTCGCCTTCGCCTGGTCGGGACGCAACCGCGGCAGCGTCGGCAAGGTGGTGCTGGCCGGGATCGCGGTGCTGTCGCTGTTCACCGCCGGCACCACCGGCCTGCTCGCCGCCTTCCCCGAACGCGCCCCCTCGGCGATCTTCTTCATCGCCGGCGGCCTCACCTCGAGCGGCTGGCGCGACCTGGAGACGGTCTGGCCCTACTTCGCGGCGGGCTTCGTCCTCGTGCTGTTCCTGATCCGGCCGCTCGACCGCCTCGCGCTGGGCGACGACGTCGCCGCCTCGCTGGGCTCGCGGCCGCAGGCGATCCGGCTCGGGGCCGGGATCGCGGCGGCGCTGCTGGCCGCCGCCTCGGCGGCGATCGCCGGGCTGCTCGGCTTCCTCGGGCTGGTCGTCCCCCACGTCGTGCGGATGGCCGGCGGCACCTCCAGCCACACCTACGTCGTCCCCGCCTCGGCGATCGGCGGCGCCGCCCTGCTGGCCGGGGCCGACACGCTGGCCCGGACCCTGCGCGCGCCGATCGAGATGCCGGTCGGTCCGTTCATGGTCGTCCTCGGCGTGCCCCTGTTTCTCTGGCTGCTGCGCAAGGCGATCTGATGGAGGCGGCGGAGAGCCCAGCACCGGAGCGGCTGCTGGAAGCGCGCGGCGTCGAGGTCGAGATCGCCGGGACGGCGATCCTCCGCGGCGCCGACCTCGACCTCCGCGCCGGCGAGCTGGTCGCGATCGTCGGACCGAACGGGGCCGGTAAGTCGACCCTGGTCCGGGCCGTCGCCGGGATGCAGAAGCCGAGCGCCGGCCAGGTCTCCTGGTCGGGCCGCGACCTCGCCGGGATGCGCGGCCGCGAGCTGGCCCGGCGGCGCGCCTTCGTGCCGCAGCGGATGCCGGTGCCGGCCGGCGTCAGCGTCCGCGAAGCGGTGACGATCGGCCGCTCCTCCCACCTGCGGCCACTGCGGCGGCTGACCGGCGAGGACCGCGACGGCGTCGAGCGGGCGATGGAGCGCGCCCAGGTGACGCGCTTCGCCGACCGCGCCCTGACCACCCTCTCCGGTGGCGAGCTGCAGCGCGTCCAGATCGCGATCGGGCTGGCCCAGGAGGCGCCGGTCCTGATCGCCGACGAGCCGACCTCGCAGCTCGACCTCGGCGCCACGATCAGCGTCGCCGACCGGCTGCGGGCGCTCGCCGACGGCGGCCTCGGGGTGCTGCTCGTCGTCCACGACCTGGCCCTGGCGGCGGCGATCGCCGACCGCGTCGTCGTCGTCTCGGCCGGCCGCACCGTCGCCGACGGCCCCGCCGCCGAGGTGCTCACCAGCGAGCGGCTGGCGGAGGTCTGGGGCGCCAACGCCGAGCTGGTCGAGCACGAGGGGCGCACCGCCCTGCACGTGGCCTGGCTCGGCCACCATCATTAGGTCACCCTAATTCCTACTTTGTTAGTGTGGATTTCCCTTAGGGCACCCTAAACAGGTGTCAATAGCCACTTGTGGCGCGCCGAGGCGGCGCGCGGCAGACAAAGGAGACATCCCAGAGATGAGTTGGAACGAACCGAGCCGGCGGCGATTGACCGTTTGCGCGCTCGCAGCCCTGACGGCACTGGTCGCCAGCGCCACCATCACCGCCAGCGCCAGCGCCGTCGGCGCCCACGGCTCGGCCGTGATCGCCCTCGCCAACCACGCCAAAGGCCGGACCCTCAGCGGCCAGGGCGTGAAACTGGTCGCCGCCACTCCCGCCAGCCTCACCGGCAACCAGCTGACGCTGCCGGTCTCCGCGGCCGAGTTCGGCTCCAAGCCCGCCGCCAACTTCAGCGGCAGCTTCAGCTTCAAGGCCAAGGGCCGCACCGTCGTCGTCAGCAAAGCGCGCGTCGACGTCGCCGCCGGCGCCCTGGTCGGCACCGTCGACGGGGCCGAGCTGGCGATCTTCCGCCTCGGCGCCGCCGCCAACGTCAACGCCGCCGCGGGAACCCTCTCGCTGCAGAACGGCAAGCTCCGCCTCACCGCCGACGCCGCCAACATGCTGCGCGACGATCTCCGCCTCGAACGCGCCCTCGTCCACCGCGGCGTCGGGATGATCTGGGTCGCCGCCCAGGCCAACCCGACCCAGGTCCACCACAAACTCAACGGTGGTTCCGTGCAGTGGGGCTTCCTGAGCTCCTGGCGCGAATACATCTACAAAGAACTCGGTCCGGGCACGGTCGGCTCGATCACCACCGAAGGCGGTGCGACCAGCATCGGCTACCCGCCCCTCTCGACCTCGTTCTTCAGCTTCCCGGGACAGAGCGGCAACTTCGCCGAAGGCCGCTACGGCGCCTCCAGCGAAATGACCGTGCGGACCGGTGGCAGCGTCAAGTTCGCCAAGCCGGGGCACTGCATCACCGAAATCAAGCTCACCAACCTCACCGCCCACCTCGGCGGCGCTACCCCGTCGATCGTCGCCGACCTCAGCTACAACATCGGCGTCTTCAACGGCAAAGGCTGCACCCCCCAGCCGGCGGTCTCCTCGCCGAACACGACGATCGCGACGCTGAACACGAGCGGCATCTCGCCGGCGATCTCAGGCGGCAACACCGTCACCTGGAGCAACCTCCCGGCGACCCTTACCGAAGCCGCGGCGAAGCCGTTCGAACCGGCGTACAAAGCCGGGCAGCAGCTCGACCCGGTGACGGTTACGGGGACGATCGGTTGATCCCCCGGCGGGCCACCTGGCTGACGATCGCGGCGGCGGCACTCGCCGTCGCGATCGGCCTGCCGGCGGCGGCGCTCGCCGCCGGCGGCTCGGCCCGCCTCGTCCTCAACGGTCCGGCCGCCGACGCTCTGCGCGCGCAAGGCGTCGGCGTCGGCCCGATCGCCCCCGCCACCGGCGGCGCCAAGCGGATCGCGCTGCCAGTCGCGGCCGGGTTGGCCGGGACCAGGACGACCCTGGTCCGGTACCGGGGCGGCCTCAGCCTCCACGCCGGCAAGCGCAAGCGGGTCCGGCTCACCGGCCTCACCCTCCGCCTCGCCAAGCGCTCGAGCCTGGAAGCGAAGCTCGGCGGCGAGCGTTTCCCCCTCTTCCGCGTCGGCGGCGGCAAACGCGAAATCAACGCCGCCGGCGGCGCCGTGCTGGTCTCCGGCCTGCGCCTGAAGCTGACCGGCCGCGCCGCGCGGGCGCTCGGCAAGCGGCTCGGCCTGCGGCTCGAGACCGGCCGCTTCGGCTCGGCCTCCGGCACCGCCGTGCGGCTGACCACCAGCGCCCCGGCCCCGGTCGCGGCGCCCGGCAGCGGCGGCGTCACCGGCAGCGCCCCGGCCCAGCAGTCCGGCTTCTGCCCCCTGCCGAGCGGGCCCGGCAGCGGCGGCGACGCCAACCCGCCACTGGCGACCCGGCCGCCCGGCGCCGTCGACGTAACCGGCGCCACCGTCAGCTGGCGCGTCCGCGAGACCTTCATCCGCTACCTCGCCGCCGGCGAGGGCACCACCCCCGTCGAAGGCGCCACCGCCGCGGCGCCGGTGCTGCTGCCCGGCGCCTCGGCGGCGCTCAGCTACGACTTCGGCTTCCCCTTCGCCAACGGCTGGCTGGACACCGGCGCCGATCCCGCCAGCCCGGCCGACGACCGCGCCGCCCTCTACTTCAACGGCGGCCTCCGCTTCCGCTACAGCGCCCACGGGCTCGACATCTTCGCCGCCAAGCCGGAGCTGGAGCTCGGCGGCGGCGCCTCGCGGGCGATCTTCTCGATCTCCGAAAACGGCGGCGCCGCCCAGCGCCAGGTGCTCGTCAACCTCGACCTCAGCCGCGCCGGCGCGATCACGCAGACCGGCGGCTCCTACACCTACGACCGCGTGCCAGGCACGGTGCCCTCCGGTACCGCCGCCTCGGTGTTCGCCGGCTTCTACGCCCCCGGAACCGACTTCGGATGCTTCAGCGTCTCCTTCTCGACCGGCTCCTGATCGTCGCCGGCCTCGCGGCGCTGGCGCTGGGCCTGCCCGGGCCGGCACTGGCCAGCGCCGACTCCGCCCAGGTGACCGTGGTCAGCCCCGGCGGCGTCCAGCGGCCTCTATCGCTGGGGGCGCTGGCCGGCTCCGAGGACGTGAGCGGACGCGCCTACGCGTTGCGCTCGGCAGCCGGCGCGGAAAGCCGCCCCGTCACCGGCTTCTCGCTGGCGAAGCTGCTCGAGGCCGCCGGCGCCGACCCGTTCAGCTTCACCTACCTGGAAGTGCAGCGCCCCGGTGGCGGCTCGGTCGTACTCAGCCGCCACCAGGCGCTCGACCCGGGCGCCTTCCCGGAAGGCCCGCCGGTCGTCTACGCGACCGAAGCCGGCACCGGCTTCCTGCGCCCCGCGATCGACAGCGCCGACGCCAACGGCGACGACAGCTTCGAGGCGCCGCAAGGGGTCACCGTCGTCCTCCGCAAAGGCTCGCAGCTGCGGGTCAAGGCGACGGCCTCGACGCTGCGCGCGAAGCCGGGCCAGAAGGTCGAGTTCAGCGCCGAGGTCGAACGGGCCGGCGCCGGCGAGCAGCTCGACTGCTCCTGGTACTTCGACGACGGCGGCTCCGCCAACGGCCCCAGCGCCAGCCACGCGTTCGCCAAGCGCGGCAGCTACGACGTCGTCGTCGGGATAACCACGGCTGGCGACGACGCCGGCACCTCGGCGGTGGTGACCGTCCAGGTCGGCGCCCCGGACGAGGGCGGTCCCGACCGCAAGGGCGGCGGGACCAACCGCGCCCCCACCGCTCCCGACTCCGGTGCCGCGACCGGGACGGGCGGCCCCGGCAGCCCAAGTTCGAGCAGCGGCCCCGCGACCGGCACCGAAAGCGGCAGCGTCACGACCCTGCCCCCGCCCGTCCCGGTGCCGGCCGAAACGGCGCCGGCGCCCGAAGACCCGCCGGCGCCGAAGCCGAAGCCCGC
>CAMPIP010000036.1 GCA_946886425.1 uncultured Actinomycetes bacterium | reverse complement strand
CTCTACGAGGAACCCCGCAACCTCTTCGTAGCCGGCTTCATCGGCTCGCCGGCGATGAACTTCATGCCGGCCGAGCTGCGCGGCGGCAAACTGTTGCTGCCGATCGGAGAGGTCGACGCCGGCCAGCTGTCCGGGGCCCACGACGGCCCGGTCGTCGCCGGGCTGCGCCCGGAGAACTTCGAGGACGCCAAGTTGGTCGGCGACGAGCTGAAGCGCGAGCGCGGGGTCCTCTTCGAGGCCGAGATCGACCTGGTCGAGTCGCTCGGCTCCGACCTCTACGCCTACTTCCGGATCGAGTCCGAAGGGGTCGAGTCCGAGCAGCTCGCCGACCTGGTCGAGGACCGGATCGGCGAGACCGGCGCCGCCAACCTGCGCGAGGGCGAGGAGCAGGTCGTCGCCCGCCTCGAGCCGACCAGCGAGGTGCGCCGCGGCGAGCGGGCCGAGCTTTGGGCCGACACCTCGAAGCTGCACCTCTTCGACCCGGAGAGCGGCGAGCGGCTGGGCGACGGCGGGGCGGGCGGCGCCGAGCGGGCCTCGGCGCGCTCAGGCGGCGGCGACGAAGGCTGACGTCAGCGCCGCCGCCTCGACGTCGTTGAGCCCCTGCTTGCCGGTCAGGTCCTGCCAGGTCGGGAAGGCGAGCGCGTGGCCGATCGCGGCGCGGGTGCGCCGGCGGGCCTTGCCGCGCAGGCCGCGGCCGGCGAGCAGGGAGTCGGCGGCTATGTCGAGCAGGCCCCAGAAGGCGCTCATCAGCTCGGCGACGACCGGCATCTCCGCTTCGTCGCGAAGCAGCTTCTCGATCATCCCCGCGGTGCGGCGGTAGTAGGCGTAGAGCTCGGCGAGGGCGGCGTCGAGGCGCTCGCCGGGGTCGGCGACGCGGGCCCAGGCGGTCACGTCCGGGGGTGGGTTGGCGGCGGCCCAGTGGGCCGAACAGGCGCCGAGCAGCGCCGCCTCGTCGGGGAAGTGGCGGTAGACGGTCGAGCGGCGCACCCCGGCCCGCTCGGCGACGGCGCTGACCGAGGTCTGGGCCGGCCCGAGCGATCCGTGCAGCGCGACGGCGGCTTCGGTGATCCGCAGCCGGGTCTCCGCCTCCTGTTCGGCGCGGCGCTTCATCCGGTACTGGCGTTTTTCATCGGACATATCTGTACGTCCAATCTTGACAGATCGATCCGACCTGTCTACTGTTTTTCGCGCGACACTACTGTCTAACGAAAATGGAGGTACGAAAGATGAGCTCGAAGGTGGTTGGTCCGAACGACGGCGAGGCGGGCTTCCTCGGAAGCATCGGAGTCCGGTTCATGATCGACGGCGACGAGGCAGCCCAGCGTTTCTCGCTGGTCGAACACCCGCTGCCGCCGAAGGCGCTGGCGGCTCCCCTGCACCGGCACAACAACGAGGACGAGTACAGCTACGTGCTGGAGGGCCGGATGGGGGCGCTGCTCGGCGACGACGTCCTCGAAGCCGGTCCCGGCGACCTGGTCCACAAGCCGCGCGGCGAGTGGCACACCTTCTGGAACGCCGGCGAGGAGACCTGCCGGATCCTCGAGATCATCTCCCCCGCCGGCTTCGAGCGCTTCTTCGCCGAGCTGGTCGCGATGGGCGGCGTCCTCCAGGCCGCGCCCGAGGACGTGGCCGCCCTCTGCGACCGCTACGCCCTCGACATGCAGCCCGAAACGGTCCCGGGCCTGCTCGAGCGCTTCGACCTGAAGATCGGCGAGCCGGCCGCCGCCCCTGGCTACTGAGCCCCACCCGTCTGCCCTGACCCGTGCATAGGACGGGTCAGGGCAGACGTGTGTGCGAACCGACGGCCGGCGCGGTCCATGGCCGCTGCTACCCTGCCGGGGTAGGCAGTCTGCCTGCGCGTCCCGTCTCCCATTGCAGCGAGGAAAGCGCGCTCCTTTGTCTTCGGCAGAGCGGATTCTCAGCGATGGCCCGCGTGAGGAATGCGGGGTCTTCGGCGTATACGCACCCGGCCACGACGTTGCCCGGTTGGCCTACTTCGGGCTCTACGCCCTGCAGCACCGCGGCCAGGAGTCGGCCGGGATCGCCACCTGCGAGGGCGGTCACATCACCACCCTGCGCGACAGCGGCCTGGTCTCCCAGGTCTTCGACGAGGAGAAGCTGCGGGCGCTGGAGGGCGACATGGCGATCGGCCACGTGCGCTACTCGACCACCGGCGGCGGCTCCTGGGAGAACGCGCAGCCGGTCTGGCGCGACGACGGTCGCGAGGTGGCCCTCGCCCACAACGGCAACCTCACCAACGCGGTCGAGCTCTGGGCGGAGCTGAAGGAGAAGGGGATCGACTTCCGCGGCACCTCGGACTCGGAGATCATCGCCGCCCTGGTCTCTTCCCACGGCGGGCGGATGATCGA
Source organism: uncultured Actinomycetes bacterium (assembly GCA_946886425.1). Next base: position 13,680 of record CAMPIP010000036.1, on the reverse strand, counting down.
GGATGCGGTCGCCAGCGTGATGCCGCGCCTGCAGGGCGCCTACTCGACCGTGGTGATGACCAAGCGGGCGATCGTCGCCTTCCGCGACCCGCACGGGATCCGGCCGCTCTCGCTCGGCCGGCTCGGCGACCGCTTCGTGGTCGCCTCGGAGAGCTGCGCCTTCGACATCATCGGCGCCGAGCTGATGCGCGAGGTGCATCCCGGCGAGATGGTCTCGCTGACCGAGCGGGGGCTGGAGACGCGCCAGGTGGTGAAGGCGGAGACGCCGGCCCGCTGCGTCTTCGAGCACATCTACTTCTCGCGGCCCGACAGCCGCCTCGAGGGCAAGGTCCTCCAGCAGGTGCGCGGCCGGATGGGCGAGATCCTCTGGCGCGAGTCGCCGGTCGAGGCCGACCTGGTGATCGCCGTGCCGGACTCCGGCAACCCGGCCGCGGCCGGGTTCGCGCGCGCCTCGGGTTTGCCCCGCGACGACGGCCTGATCAAGAACCGCTACGTCGCCCGGACCTTCATCCAGCCCGGCCAGGAGCTGCGCAAGCATGGCCTGCGGCTGAAGTTCAACCCGCTGCCGGAGATCGTCGCCGGCCAACGCCTGGTCGTCGTCGACGACTCGATCGTGCGCGGAAACACGACCCGGCAGATCGTCGGGATGCTGCGCGGCGCCGGGGCCAGCGAGGTGCACCTGCGGATCTCGGCGCCGCCGATCCGCAACCCCTGCCACTACGGCGTCGACATGTCGACCCGCGAGGAGATGATCGCCCACAAGCGCTCGATCCAGGAGATCGCCGACGAGCTCGACGCCGACTCGCTCGCCTACCTCTCCCTCGACGGCGTCTACGAGGCGATCGGCGCCGACCGCGGCGACCACTGCGACGCCTGCTTCAGCGGCGACTACCCGCTCGGCGACCCCGACGCCGCCGGCGGCAAATACGCGCTAGAGACCGTTCCTGGCTGACCTGACCAGGCGGCGCAGCCTCTTCATCTGCTTGCCGAGCTTGCGGACCCTCCTGGAGAGCTTGGCGTTGGCGGTTCTAGCGCCAGCGTCCACCGCGGGAACCTTGCCGGCCGCGGCCTCGCGCTCCGGCGCCCTGCCAGCCGCGGCCTTGGCCTCCGCAGCCGCCGCCTTGGCCTCGACGGCTGCCGTCTCGGCCTTCTCCACCCGCGCCGAGAGGCTCCGGTTCTCCGCCAGCAGGCCCTGGATCGCGGCGAGCGCGACGCCGGCCACGTCGCCAGGTGCGAGGGCGGCCGAACTGCCGAGACCGAAGCTGGCGGAGAAGTCACCCGCGAGCGGCCCGAGGTGGCGGCCGTCGGGCGAGGCGGCAAAGGTCCAGCTCCGGACCGGCAGGGCCTCCACCTTCCGCAGTACCTGAGCCGGATCGATGGCGGTGAGGCCGCTGACGTTGCCCGGGGTGGCCAGCTCGGCGAGCGAGCCGGCGGCCGTGAGGTCACCTCCGGGCAGCACGGCGACGGCGGGCGTGGCGGCGCCGGTGAGGCCGATCGTGAAGGTTCCCCCGCTGGCCGGGATGCCGCTGGTCCAACTCACGTCGGGGTCCGGGCCGGTGGCCGTGTAGAGGAGGTTGACGTCGGCGTCGCGGGCGATCTCCATCGATCCGTCCGGGGAGGGAGTGCCGATGCCGATGTCACCGTCGTCGTCGACGTTCAAGCTCGAAGCGGGGGCGCCGGCCCAGATCCGGAAGGGTATGCGGCTCCCCCCGGTGATGTCGCGGACGAAGAATTGCGCCTCGTTGCCGGCGATGTCCCAGGTATGCGGCGTGAAACCGCCGGCATTGGTCTGTTCGAACCGGATCTTTGGCGTGTCCTGGGTCTGGAGCGTCAGGTCTTCGGTCTGGACCGCCGCGGTAGCGGCTCCTGGGCCGAGGGCCGCGAGCGCCAGGGCGACGAGAGCGGCCGCACAGCCGGCGGCCAGCCAGATTCGCCGAGCCGGGGCCGGTCGGACGAGGCCATCCATCGAGTTTCCTTTCGTTCCTGGCCCGACCCGGTGGCCAGCCCTGAAGAGGCCTGACTGTAGCCGGGGCGAAGGATGGCTCAGGCGGGGTGGGGCGGTCGTTCAGCCGCCGGTCGCGAGCTTCAGGCCGAGCCAGACGATCACCAGCGTGAGGGCGAGGATGCCGCCCTGTAAGGCGTGCATTTTCGGGCGGCGCAGGTGGATGATCGTCAGCGCGATCACGGCGGCGACCAGGCCGAGCTTCCACTGCAGGGTCGACTCGTCGAAGAGCTCGTAGTGCGAGGCGAGCGCCCAGCCGGTCACGAAGAGGGTGCCGAGGGCGGCCAGGGAGCCGTAGCCGAAGCGCCGCGCGACCGCCCGCATCCGCTCCCGCTGCTCGGGGTCCTCCCCGCGCAGCACCGGGACCACGGCGAGCCCGAAGACCAGCTGGCCGCCGAGGAAGAAGGCCATCGAGACCAGGTGCAGATACAACACCGCGCGCCAGAGCTCGCTCATCGGCTCGGACCCTATCGGCCGGCTGCGCGAAGATGCGCGCGTGAGCAGCTTTCGAATCGTCGTCCTCGCCTCGGGCAGCGGGACCAACCTGCAGGCGATCCTCGACACCCTGCACGGGCGCGAGGGGATCGAGGTGGCGGGGGTCGGCTCCGACAAGCCGGGAGCGCGGGCGCTGGAGCGCGCGGTCGCGGCCGGGGTCGAGACCGCCGCCTTCCCGATCGACGCCTACGCCGACCGCACCTCGCGGGACGCGGCGATGGGCGACTGGGTGGCGGCGCGGCACGCCGACCTGGTCGTCCTCGCCGGCTACATGCAGCTGCTCACCGAACCGTTCGTGGCCCGCTTCCGCGGCCGCGTCGTCAACATCCACCCGGCGCTGCTGCCGAGCTTCCCCGGCCTCGACGCGATCGGGCAGGCGCTGGCGGCCGGTGTCCAGGAGACCGGCGTCACCGTCCACTTCGTCGACGAGGGGGTCGACACCGGGCCGACGATCCTGCAGCGGCGGGTGCCGGTCCCGGTCGGGCGCGAGCGCGGCGTGCTGGAGGCGGCGATCCACACCGTCGAGCACCAGCTCTACCCGGAGGCGATCCGCATGATCGCGGAGGGCCGGGTTAGGATCGACGCCGACGATCCCACGGTCGTCCACGTCGATGAGTGAGGCAGCCCCTGACACCCGCACCGAGACCGCCAGCGACGGCGCCGTCCGGGTACGCCGGGCGCTGATCTCGGTCTCCGACAAGACCGGCGTCGCCGACTTCGCCCGCAGCCTCGCCAACCTCGGCGTCGAGCTGCTCTCGACCGGCGGCACCGCGACGGCGCTGCGCGAGGCCGGCCTGGAAGTGACCGACGTCTCCGAGTTCACCGGCCAGGAGGAGATCCTCGATGGCCGCGTCAAGACCCTGCACCCGCGGCTGCACGCGGCGCTGCTGGCGCGGCGCGACGACCCCGACCACCGGGCGACGCTGGAGCGCGAGGGGATCGCCCCGATCGACCTGGTCTGCGTCAACCTCTACCCCTTCGAGCAGACCGTCGCCGGCCACGACGTCTCCCCCGAGGTGGCGATCGAGAACATCGACATCGGCGGCCCGACGATGATCCGCGCCGCCGCCAAGAACCACGCCGCGGTGGCGGTGATCGTCAAGCCCGAGTCCTACGACGCGGTCTGCGCCGAGCTGGAGGAGACCGGCGGCGAGGTCTCGGCCACGACCCGGCACTGGCTCGCCAACGAGGCCTTCGCCCAGACCGCCCGCTACGACGCCGCGATCAGCCGCTGGTTCTCGACCGAGTACGAGGACTTCCCGGAACACCTGGCGATCGCCTACGAGAAGGTGCTCGACCTCTCCTACGGCGAGAATCCGCACCAGCGGGCGGCGCTCTACGCCGAAGCCGGGGCGCGCAGCCACATCCTCTCGCGGGTCTCGAAGCTGCACGGCAAGGCGCTCTCCTTCAACAACGTCCTCGACCTCGACTCGGCCCGCGGCCTGGTCGAAGACTTCGAGCAGCCGGCCTGCGTCATCGTCAAGCACAACAACCCCTGCGGGGTGGCTGTCGGCGACAGCGTTCTCGAGGCCTACGAGAAGGCGCTCGCCTGCGACCCGGTCTCCGCCTACGGCGGCGTCATCGCCTTCAACCGGCGGGTCGGCGAGGAGCTGGCCGAGCGCCTCCACCAGAACTTCGTCGAGGTCCTCTTCGCCCCCGGCTACGAGGGCCGGGCGCTCGACGTGCTGCAGCAGAAGGAGGCGATCCGGATCCTCGACGAGGAGGAGCGCCGCCAGCCCGACCCGACCGAACGCGACGTCAAGAAGGTGATGGGCGGCCTGCTGATCCAGGACCGCGACGGCGACCCCGAGCCCCGCCAGATCATGGAGGCGGTGACCGGGTCGGAGCCGAGCGAGCAGCAGTGGCAGGACATGCTGTTCGCCTGGACCGTCAGCCGCCGCGTCCGCTCCAACGCGATCGTGATCGCCAAGGACGGCGCGACCCTCGGCATCGGCGCCGGCCAGATGAGCCGCGTCGACTCGGTCCGCCTCGCGGTCGAGAAGTGCCGCGACGCCCGCGGCGAGGGCGCCACCGACCTTCTCGCCGGCTCCGCCCTCGCCTCCGACGCCTTCTTCCCCTTCGCCGACGGCCCCGAGCTGGCGATCCAGGCCGGCACCACCGCGGTGATCCAGCCCGGCGGTTCCAAACGCGACGCCGAGGTCATCGAGGCCTGCGAAGCCGCCGGCGTGACGATGGTCTTCACCAAGCACCGCCACTTCCGGCACTGACAACGGTCGCCCGCGGCGACCGTTCGCGTGCAGGGAGCGCGCGGCGCCCGTCGAAGCGGGGCGGGTGGACGCGCGGAGCGAAGCGATTCAGGCGCGGTTCGATTGGCCGGTGATCTTCGCGGCGCTGTTGACGATTCCGCTGGTGCTGATTCAGGAGTCGAGCCTGCCGGAGCCGTGGCCCGCGATCGGGACGGTGCTCAACTGGGGGACCTGGATCGTCTTCGCCAGCGAGGTGGTGGTGATGCTGGCGGTGGTGCCGCGCAAGCGGACCTGGATGCGCACGCACATGCTCGACCTCGCGGTCGTGGTGCTGACGCCGCCCTTCGCCCCCGCCGCCTGGCAGGCGGGGCGGGTCTACCGGGTGCTGCGCCTGCTGCGGCTGCTGCGGGTCTTCAGCCTGCGCAGCCTGCTCTCGCTGGAGGGACTGCGGCTGGCCGGGCTGGTCGCGGTGGTGACGGTGCTGGTCGGCGGGATCGCCGTAGCCAGCATCGAGACCTCGACCGAAGAACCGTGGACCGCCTGGGACGGGATCTGGTGGGCGGTGACGACCGTGACCACGGTCGGCTACGGCGGCCTCGAACCGCAGACCGACAGCGGCCGCATCATCGCCAGCGTGATCATGCTGGTCGGGATCGGCTTCGTCGCCCTGCTGACCGCCTTCATCGCCGACCGCTTCATCCACGGCCAGGAAGTCAAGGAGGACCGCATCCTCACCGAGCTGCGCGAGATCCGCGCGCGGCTGGAGCGGCTGGAAGGTGTGGATCGGGACGCTAGGCCAGCGCCGCGGCAAGGACCAGCACCGTAAGCGCGACGACGCCGGCGATCGTGCCGACGAACCAGCGTCGCGCCGCCGCCAGCCTCTTCACCTTCCAGTCGTTGATCACGCCGGTCCGCGCCTGGGCGACCAGCAGCGCCCCGACGTAGGCGCGTCCCAGTTCGTCGCCTTTGAGTTTGCGCCGCTCCACGACGCCGGTCACGGTGCTCGGCGGCGTCCGCACGAAGGTGATCATCGTCGCCTGCATCGCCCGCATCCCGGCGACGATCGCGAAGACGCTGGCGAGCCCCAGCGCCACCGCGGCCAGCTCCCGCCAGGGCGGGTCCAGCTTGCTGCTGCCGAGCAGCAGCCCGGCGTTGGCGAGCACCAGGGAGGTGGTCAGCCCGGAAGCGCCGAGGAAGAAGTTCGCCCGCTGCTCGGCGCTGGCGCCGCGGCCGCGCTGGTGTTCGTAGCCGACCGAGGCCTGCTCCGTGAGGGCGGCGAGGTCCTCACCGGAGGTCCTTGCCAGCATCTCGGTGTAGGCGTTGCGCGAGCGCTTCACCGCTTCCTGGGCGACGCGCCTGCTTGCCCCTCCCCGCAGCGGCGGTACCAGCCAGCGCCAGAACGCGGTGCGGTAGAAACGCTGACGGGGCTCCCGGCGCCAGCGCAGCCGCGGCCCGCGCAGGCCGCGGATCAGGTGCCGCCGCACGTGCTTGCGGAGATCGCTCTCGCTGAGGCACTCCCAGCGCCCCGAGGCGCCGAGGGAGTGCCAGTACCAGGCCCGCACCCAGCGGCCGTTGACGAGGCGTTCGATTTCACCCCCGATCGCGCGCCCCTGGCGGACCAGGGCGTCGTCGCGATGGCGGCGAAAGAATTCGTACTTCTTGCTCGCGGCCTCTACCCGCGACCTGATCTCGTCGAGTCCCCCCGCCTCCACGAGAGGAAACTATGCCGAGTGAACGAAGATCGCAAACCGATCTTCAGAGCGCCCGCTGGGCGCTGCTGGCGCGGATCACGTGCTCGCAGACTTCGTGGGGGCTGTCGGCGGTGACGAGCAGGCGCTTGTCGTGCGGGCCGATCATGCCCTCGTCCTCGAGGGTGTCGTCGATCCAGTCGAGGAGGGGCCGCCAGTGGGCGGAGTCGACGAGGATCGTCGGGAAGTGCTGGATCCGCTCGGTCTGGATCAGGGTCAGGCTCTCGAACATCTCGTCGAGGGTGCCGAACCCGCCCGGCATGATCACGAAGGCGCGGGCGTAGCGGACGAACATCAACTTGCGGGCGAAGAAGTAGTGGAATTCGAGGCTGCGGTTCAGGTACGGGTTGGGGTGCTGCTCGTGGGGCAGCTCGATGTTGAGGCCGATCGAGTGCCCGCCGGCCTCGGCGGCGCCGCGGTTGGCGGCCTCCATCAGGCCGGGGCCGCCGCCGGTGATGACGCTGAAGCCGTGCTCAACCAGGCAGGCGGCGGTCTCGCGGGAGAGGTCGTACCAGCGGTGGCCCTCGGCGACCCGGGCGGAGCCGAAGACAGAGACGCCGTCCTCGACGTCGCGGAGCGCGTCGAACCCCATCTCCACCTCTTTGCGGATGCGGTCGAGGCGGAGGTCGTCCTCGGCCTCGATGTCGCTGGGGACGCGCAGCAGCCGCTGGTCGCGATTCATCGCCCTATGTTCGCCGACCGGCCCGCTCAGAGCGCGAGCGAGTCGGCGTCGAGCCCTTCGCGGAGAGGCGCCAGGAACCAGCGGGGGATGACGATCCCGTCGCCGGTGAGGATCCCCGCCGCGGTCGTCTTCCCGACCCGGGCGGGCCGGTGACGATGAGGACGGTGTTGTCGCTCGGGTCCGGCACCGCGGCACGCCTGACGAAGATGCCCCCGGCGGGACTCGAACCCGCGACGCGCGGCTTAAAAGGCCACCGCTCTAACCGGCTGAGCTACAGGGGCGCGCCCCTCATGGTAGATGCTCAGGAGAGGTCGGGGATGCCCTGGTACGGGGTCGAGGCCTCGGCGTGGGTGCGCTCGGGGATGCGGCCGGCGCGGCGGGCGGCGTGGCCGGCCTCGACGGCGAGGCGGAGGGCACGGGCCATCGCCGCCGGGTCCTCGGCGCCGAAGATGGCGCTGGCGGCGAGGACGGCGTCGCAGCCAAGCTCCATCGCCAGGGCGGCGTCGGAGGCGGTGCCGACACCGGCGTCGAGGATGACCGGGACCTCGGCCCGCTCGGCGATGATCGCGACGTTGTAGGGATTGCGGATCCCGGCCCCGGAGCCGATCGGCGAGCCCAGCGGCATCACCGCCGCGCAGCCGGCCTGCTCGAGGCGGCGGGCCAAGATCGGGTCGTCGTTGGTGTACGGGAGGACGGTGAAGCCGTCGGCGACCAGCTGCTCGGCGGCGTCGAGCAGCTCGACCGCGTCCGGGTAGAGGGTGCGGTCGTCGCCGATCACCTCGAGCTTGATCCAGTCCGTCTGGAAGGCCTCGCGGGCGAGCTTGGCGGTGCGGACCGCGTCGCGGGCGGTGTAACAGCCGGCCGTGTTGGGGAGGACGAAGAGCCCGAGCCGCTCGACGACGTCGAGCACCGAGCCCTCGGCGGCGGGATCGACGCGGCGCAGGGCGACGGTGACGATCTCGGTCCCGGCCGCGGCCAGCGCCGCCTCCATCTGCTCCAGCGAGCGGAAGCCGCCGGTCCCGGCGATCAGCCGCGAGGACCGCTCCCGACCGCCCAGCTCCCAGGTCCCGGCGTCCAGCTCCGGCGAGCCGCCCTGGATCGCGGCGAGCACCTCGACGCTCTGCCCCTCGCGCAGAGCGGTCGCGTCCCACTCGCCGCGCGGGACGACCTCGCCGTCGAGGGCGACCGCGACGCCGCGCGCCTCGTCATCCGCACCCGACGCGCGGACCGCATCCGCCAGCGTCGGCGCCCCCGCCAGCTCCCGCGGCTCTCCGTTCAGCTCGATCCTCACCGCGTCGCCTCCAGATTCCCCTTGTCGCTTGTATCCCTGTGGGCGACATGCGACAAGGGGAATGGGTCGACGGTGGTCTCCGGCCGCGCTTCGCCGGCGAGGTCGGCGGCGATCCACTTGGCGGTCAGCGGGGCCAGGAGGATGCCGTTGCGGTAGTGGCCCGTGGCGAGGAGCAGGCCGTCGATCGCGCCGGGGCCGATAAGGGGCAGGTTGTCGGGAGTGCCGGGACGGAGGCCGGCGATCGCGCTCACTAGCTCCATCTCGGCGACGTCGGGGAGTAGCCGGTAGGCCTCGCGGAGCAGCTCGTGGACGCCGCCGGCAAGCACGGTCGTGTCGAAGCCCTGCTCTTCGCTGGTCGCGCCGACCACGAGGCGGCCGTCCGGGCGGGGCACGAGGTAGACGCGCTCGGAGGCGACGATCCGCCGGCAGGGCGGATCGCCGTCGGGGGAGCGCAGCTCCAGGACCTGGCCCTTGACCGGTCGGACCGGCGGGCGGGCGTGGTCGGGGAGCCAGGCGGCCTGGCCCGACCAGGCGCCGGAACAGAGGACGACGGCGTCGGCGCGGAGCTCCTCGCCCCCATTCGGCTCGGCGGCCGGCGCTGCCGGCGGCGCCGCGGCGGCACGCACTCGAACGCCCGCCAGCCGCTCGCCCTCGAAGATCCCCTCCGCCACTTCGCATCCCGTCCGCAGCTCGCCGCCCTCCGCCGCAAGCGCCAGCAGCAGCGTCCGCGCCAGCAGCCGCGGATCCACCGCCGCCTCGCCGGCCGCGAAGACGCCGCCGTTGAAGGACGGGGTCAGGCCCGGCTCCAGCTCGCGGCAGCGGCGCGGCGGCAGGCACTCGGCCTCTAGGTCGAGGGAGCGCTGCAGGTCGTGGACGCGGCGCAGCTGCGCCGCCTCGTCGCGGTCGAGGGCGACGTGGAGGGCGCCCTGGCGCGCGTAGCCGACCTGCTTTCCGGTCGCCTCCTCGAGCTCGGCGACGAACTCCGGGTAGAGCCGGGCCGAGGCAAGGGTCAGCTCCAGCAGCTCCGGCTCGCCGAAGGTCAGCTCGCCTACCGGAGCCAGCATCCCGGCGGCGACGTTGGTGGCGCCGGCCGGCGGCTCGGCCCGGTCGAGGACCGCGACCCGGGCGCCGCGCCGGGCCGCGCGCCAGGCGCAGCTGAGGCCGACGATGCCGCCGCCTACGAATATCGCGTCGAAACTTCGCTTCTGGGTCAAAGACAGTTGCCTCCGCCGGCATTACCCGGATCAGGTTCAGACGGTCGGTGGCCTCGGTGCCACCCTCTCAGCCCTCGCGGGCTCCCGTACCCAGACAGGGTAACCGTCCCGGGCGGGCGGGCAGCCATAATCCGCGCATGAGCCTCGCCCCACCGGAGGCGCTCGGGCCGCTCCGCCGCGAGCGCCTGCGCACCGCCCGCCTCTACTTCGTCTGCGACGCCCGCCCCCACGGGCAGGACCCCGAAGCGCTGCTGCGGGCGGCGTTGAGCGGCGGCGCCGACATCGTCCAGCTGCGCGAGAAGCGGCTCGGCCGGGCCGAGATCGAACGTGCCGCCGACACCTTCCGGCGCGTCTGCGACACCTACAGCGCCCTCTTCATCGTCAACGACGATCCCGACCTGGCCCGGGCCTGCGACGCCGACGGGGTCCACGTCGGCCAGGACGATGGCTCGGTCGCGGAGGCGCGGTCGATCCTGGGGCCCGACGCGATCATCGGCCTCTCGACCCACTCCGAGGCGCAGATCGCCGCGGCCGCCGATGCGCCCGTCAACCACATCAGCGTCGGGCCGATCTGGGAGACGCCGACCAAAGAGGGGCGGCCGGGCGTCGGCCTGGACCTGATCTCCCACGCGGTCGAGCACGCCGCCCACCCGTTCTTCGCGATCGGCGGCATCGACGCCGGGAACGCCGAGCAGGTGGTGCGGGCGGGGGCGCGGCGGATCTGCGTCGTGCGGGCGATCCGCGACGCCGCCGAACCGACCGCCGCGGCGGAAGAGCTGCGCCGCGCCTTCGCGGTCGCCGAGGCGGCGCCGCTCAACCCCCAGGACGAGCTGCTCGACTCGCCCGGGCCCTGGCGGGGGGTGGCACCCGGTGGCTGAGGGGCCACAGAAGCGCAAGCGCCGCGGCAGCCCGATGGAGCGCGGCTACGCCAAGGCCGAGCAGCGCAACCAGGAAGCCCGCGAGGCGCTGAAGCCGCTGGGGCCGGGCGAGCGGCCGCTGGTGGTGACGATCGGCGCCGCCGTCTCGGCGCTGATCGCGATCTCGATCGCGGTCGGCTATCTGGCCGGGGCCGAGGTCGACGGCTCCAGGCCGAAGCTGGCGCAGGTGGTGGCGCCGGCGCTGCTGATGGGGATCATGGCCTGGGGCATGTGGCGGGCCCGCTACTGGGCCGTGCTCGGCTTCCAGCTGCTGCTCGTCTTCCTGATCTTCAGCGCCTTCTTCGGGCTCACCCTGCAGGCCAGCTCGGTCGGGCAGATCCTCGTCACCCTGCTGCTGCTGGTCGTCACCGGCACCTTCTTCTTCTTCATGGTCAAGGCGATGGCGCGGATCCAGATGCCGGACCACCGACCCCCTAGCAAGCGATGAGCCGGATCGGCCTGCCCTCGATCGACCGCCTCACCGGGATGCCGTCCGACGTGGTCGCCGGGCTGCGGTTGCTGCCCGACATCGCCGCCAGCACCAAAGCGATGGAGCGGCACACGAAGGCGCTCGAGCGGGTCGCCAAGGCCCTCGACCGGGTTACCGCCGACACCGCGGCGCTGCCCGAACTGCGGGCGGAGATGGCCGAGGTGGGCGCCGCGACCGGCGTGCTCGGGCAGATGGACGGGCGGATGGCCTCGATCGAGGAGGCGATGCCGGTCCTGGTCGAGGTGCAGCGGCACCTGGTGGCGCTGCCGGACAAGATCGACCGGCTCGACGCCGGGCTCGACCGTCTCAGCACGCTGCTGGAGCGCCTGCTGGCCGGTCTCGACGGGCTCAACGGGAGCATCGACACCCTGCAGGGCGCGGTCGAGCCGATGGGCCGCTTGGCCAAGCGGATGCCCGGCCAGAAGAAGGACTAGACGGCATCCCCCGGGCGGGGGGCTTCGGGGCGGCCGCGCGAAGCCGCCACCGCCGGTTCTATAGGCTCATCCACCGATGGCTGAGAGCTTCGACACGATCGTCATCGGCGGCGGGCCAGGCGGCTACGTCGCGGCGATCCGCTCCGCCCAGCTGGGCCGCAAGACCGCCGTGGTCGAGCGCGACAAAGCCGGGGGACGCTGCCTCAATTACGCCTGCATCCCCGCCAAGACGCTGCTGCGCACGGCCGAGATCTACAGCGAGGCCAAGGATGGCGCCGAGCTCGGGATCGTCGCCAAGGACATCTCGATCGACTGGGACGCGCTCGGCCAGCGCCGCGCCGCCGTCTCGGACTCGCTCTCCAGCGGCGTGAAGATGCTCTGGGACAAGAACAAGATTTCGCTGATCGCGGGCTCCGGCTCGCTGACCGCGGACGGCAACGTCAAGGTCGGCGACGAGACCTACGAGGCCGGCACGGTGATCCTCGCCACCGGCTCCGTCGCCAGGCCGATCCCCGGCGTCGAGTTCGGCGGCCGGGTCGTCGACACCTGGGGCGCCTGGTCGCTGCCGGCCCTGCCGAAGAAGATCGCGGTGGTCGGGGCGGGTGCCTCCGGCTCGGAGATCGCCTCCGCCTACGCCCGCTTCGGCACCGAGGTGATCCTGATCGAGATGCTCGACCAGATCCTCCCCGCCGAGGACAAGGACATCGCCAAGATCGTCGAACGGTCCTTCAAGAAAGAAGGCATCGAGATCTCCACCGGGGCGCCGGTCGAGAACGTCGAGGCCGGCGAGGACTCGGTCAAGTTCACCTACGGCGACAAGTCGGCCGAGGTCGACTACCTCTGCGTCGCCGGCGGTCGCGGCCCGGACGTCGAGGGGCTGGGGCTGAAGGAGGCCGGAGTCGAGCTGGAGGAGAACGGCAAGGTCAAGGTCGACGCCTACCAGCAGACCACCAACCCGAAGGTCTTCGCGATCGGCGACCTCGTCAACAAGAAGGCGCTGGCGCACAAGGCCTCCGAGGAGGGCGTCGTCGCGGTCGAGAAAGCGGCCGGCGTCGAGACCCACCCGCTCGACCAGGAGCTGATGGTCGGCGCGACCTTCTGCCACCCGCAGGTCGCCAGCGTCGGGCTCACCGAGGCCGAGGCCAAGGAGGCCGGCCACGAGGTCAAGGTCGGCAAGCAGAAAATCGCCGGCGAGGGCGCGGGAACCGTCTACGACGACAAGGTCGGGATCGTCAAGCTGGTCGTCGACGCCAAGTACGGCGAGGTGCTGGGCGCCCACATCGTCGGCAACCGGGCCTGCGACATGATCGCCGAGCTGGTCGCGACGATGGCGCTGGAGGGCGGCTACCAGGAGCTGGCCCGGATCGTGCACCCGCACCCGACGGTCAGCGAGACCGTCGGCGACGCGGCCAGGGCCGTTGACGGCTGGGCGATCCACGCCTGAGCTGAGAGTCCTGCAAATCGGCGCATTTCGGGGTCCTCGGTCGCTCGGGTCGGGTCACGCACCGGAGTGCGCTCCCCTCCCCTCGCTTCCCTGCGTCGCCCGATCTGCTTGATTTTCGGACTCTCAGCATGAGCCGGGCGACCTTTTACTTCGATTTGGGATCTCCCTACGCCTATCTGGCGGCGGAGCGGGTCAGCGGGCTGTTCACGGAAGCCGGGCTGGAGCAGCCGGAGTGGCAGCCGGTCCTGCTCGGCGGGCTGTTCCAGCGCTTCGAGCGCGGCTCCTGGTCGCAGACGCCGGCCCGGGAGGAGGGCATGGCCGAGGTCGAACGGCGGGCCTCCGCCTACGGGCTGCCGCCGATCGTCTGGCCCGACCCCTGGCCGGGCAACACGCTGGTGGCGATGCGGGTCGCGACCTTCGCCAAGCAGACCGGCCGCACCGTCTCCTTCGCCCTCGCCGGCTTCCGCCAGGCCTTCGCCGCCGGCCGCGACCTAAGCGACCCGGACAACGTGATGATCGCCGCCGCGGCCTGCGAGCTGCACCCGCGGGCGCTCGAGAAAGCGGTCCAGACCGAGGGCGTCAAGGACGCTCTGCGGGACGCGACGGCGCGGGCCGGCGACCTCGGAGTCAGCGGGGTTCCGTCGCTGGTCGTCGGTGACGAGGTCTTCTGGGGCGACGACCGCCTCGAGGAAGCGGTCGAGGCCGCCTCGCGCCTCTAGGGCCACCCGCCCGCTCGCCCGAACCGAGGTCCCGACC
>CAMPIP010000035.1 GCA_946886425.1 uncultured Actinomycetes bacterium | reverse complement strand
CGCCACCGCCCCCGGGTCGAAGTCGTCGGCGAGCACGTCGGGCCCGAGCCGGGCCAGGGCCGGGTCGAGCCGGAGCCTGTCGGCGGCCAGCACCCGCAGAGTCGGGCCGCCGAACTGGACCGCCTCCTGGCGCTCGCCGGCCAGCACGGCCCAGGCGGCGCGGCGCGGCTTGCGCCAGCGCTCGCCACGGCGGTAGGTGTGCCAGGAGCCGCTCATTCCCATGTGGCTGTGCAGGACGAGGTCGCCGAAGCGCAACAGCAGGTGCTTGCCGCGCGACTCGACTCGCTGGAGCCGCCGGCCGTCGAGCCGCTCTACCCGGGCCGCCCGGCCGCGCGGGTTCGGGGCCGACACCGCGACCGTCTCGCCGCCGATCGCGGCTTCGAGCCGCCGCGCGGCGCGCAGGATCGTGTCGCCCTCGGCCATCGTGCCCATGATGACCGTCGCATTCCTCGGCCACCGATGGCCCCCACCCAGAGCCTCGACGGATTCTCGGTCGCTCAAGGTCCCTATAGGGGCCTCAAGTGACCGCGGTTGGAAAGCCGGCCGCTAGATTGGAGTCCGATGCGGCGACGCGGAAAGATCGACCCACCGGCCCGACAGGCCCTTCTCGGGATAGCCGTCGGGCGGATCGCGATCGGCGTCGGCGTCGCGGCGGCGCCGGGACCGGCACTGCGGACACTCAGCTTTCCGCCGGGCGGAGGCAGCATGGTCCTGGCACGGATCGGCGGCTGCCGCGACATCGCCCTCGGCGCGCTGACCCTGGCGGCCCGCGACGACCGGGCGCGGCTGCGCGCGGTCGGCATCGCCGCGGCCGGCGTCGACGCCGGCGACGCCGTCGCCTTCGCGCTCGCCGCCCGCGACCCGGCGCTGCGCCGCGGCGGCGTCCGCAGCTCCCTCGCCGGCGCCGGCGCCGCCGTCGTCGGCGCCTGGGCGCTCCGCCGCCTCGGCGAGCGCTAGCCGTGGCCGAGGCCGCCTACGACCGGATCGGGGTCGGCTACCGCCAGGTCCGCCGGCCCGACCCGCGGATCGCCGCCCGCATCGAGGCGGCGCTCGGCGACGCCCGCACGGTCCTCAATGTCGGCGCCGGCACCGGCTCCTACGAGCCGGCCGAGCGCGAGGTGACCGCGGTCGAGCCGTCGGCGGTGATGATCTCCCAGCGCCCCGACGGCGCCGCCCCGGTCGTCCAGGCCCGGGCCGAAGCGCTGCCCTTCGACGACGACAGCTTCGACGCGGCGATGGCGATCATCACCACCCACCACTGGGAGGACCAAGCCGCGGGGCTGGCCGAGATGCGCCGGGTCGCCCGCGACCGCGTCGTCGTCCTCACCTTCGACGCCCCGGCCCTGGCGGTGATGTGGATGGTCCGCGACTACATACCCCGGCTGCTCGCCATCCACGAAGAGATGATGGGGCCGCTCGCGGACCTGACCGCGGCGCTGCCGGGCGCGCGGGTCGAGCCGGTACCGATCCCGCGCGACTGCACCGATGCCTTCTGGTGCGCCCTCTGGGACCGGCCCGAGCTGCACCTCGACGCCGAGCTGCGCCGGGGCAGCTCCGGCTGGCAGGTGATGGACGCGGCCGAACTGGCCGAGGCCGAGCGCGGCATCGAGGCGCTCCGCGCCGATCTCGCCAGCGGCGCCTGGGACGAGCGCTACGGCCACCTCCGCGAGGCGGCCGAGCTCGACATCGGGCTCCGCCTGGTCGTCGCCCCGGCCTAGTCGCCCCCGCCGTCGCGGAACCCGACCGGGACCTTCTGCGGGTCGTGCGACTCGATCACCCGGTCGATCAGGCCGTACTCGACCGCGTCGGCGGGCAGGAAGAACTTGTCGCGTTCCATGTCCTCGTGGATCTGCTCGGGGGACTGGCCGGTGTGGCGGACGTAGATGCCGTCGAGGCGCTCGCGCAGCTCGAGGATCTCGCGGGCGTGGATCTCGATGTCGCTGGACTGCCCTTCGAAGCCGCCGCTGGGCTGGTGGATGAGGATGCGGCTGTTCGGCAGCGCCATCCGTTTGCCCTCGGCGCCGCCGGTGAGGATCAGCGAGCCGGCCGACATCGCGATCCCGTAACAGATCGTCTGCACGTCGGGCTTGATGAACTGCATCGTGTCGTAGATCGCCAGGCCCGCGTAGGCGGAGCCGCCGGGCGAGTTGATGTAGAGGCTGACGTCCTTGTCGGGGTCCTCTGACTCGAGGTGCAGCAGCTGGGCGATGATCAGGTTGGCGAGGTCCTCGGTCACCTGCTCCCCCAGGAAGATGATCCGCTGCGCCAGCAGGCGGCTGTAGATGTCGAAGGAGCGCTCGCCGCGAGCGGTCTGCTCGACGACCATCGGTACCAGTGGCATTGGGCCTCCGTTCCTGGGTTGAAGTCCGTGGTGCGGATGTGCAACCATGAGGTTGCGTGTCCACGCTAGCACACACCGTAGAGCGTTCGGTCCTGGTCGAGGCGCCCGCCGAGGAGGTCCGCGAGGCGCTGCGCGACGAGGAGTTCCTCTCCGAGTGGCTGGAGGAGGACGTCGAGCTGACCGTCGAGGAGGCCGAACGCGTCTGCTTCCGCTGGCGCCGCGAGGAATGGGGCGAGAGCGAGGTCGAGCTGACCGTCGACGCCGTCGCCGAGGGCGCCCGCGTCACCGTCGTCGAGACCCGGCTCGGACCGACCCCTTCCCCCCTCCTCGCCGCCGCCTGGGCGCCGCGGCTGGCGGCGCTGCCGCTCCTGCTCGGGCGCCTCGTCCTCGCCTAGCCGTGGCGGGCTTGGGGCCGATCCCGCCGGCCGCCGACGCCCAGGTCGGCGCCGTCTTCGCCGCGCTCGCCGACCCCACCCGGCGCCACCTGGTCGCGGCGCTCGCCGTCGAGCCCGGCGCCACCGCGACCCGGCTCGCCGCCGACCTGCCGATCAGCCGCCAGGCGGTCGCCAAGCACCTCACGACCCTGGGAGCGGCGGGCCTGATCAGCGGCCGCCGCAGCGGCCGCGAGATCAAGTTCGAGCTGGAGGCGCGGCCGCTCGCCGACGCCGCCGGCTGGATCGCCGCGGTCGGCTCGGAGTGGGACGGGCGCCTCGAGCGGCTGCGCGGCCTGCTCGCCGGTTGAACCCGAACCGGACTAGCCGCGGACCCGACAGCTGCGCGTCAGCGTGCTGGTCAGGGTGCGGCCGTCGGCAAAGCTCATCGCCGCCCGGGCAAAGGGAAAGGTGGCGCCGGGGAAGCCTGCCGGGGCCGGGCAGGCGGCGGCCAGGTAGCTGCGCTGTTCGCCGCGGTAGACGAAACGACGGTGGAGGCGGAGACTGATGCGTTTGACGTAGCCGTAGCGGTTGAGCGCCGGCGGCAGGGCGCCGGTGAGGACGGTCCCATAGGCGCCGCGACGGTGGCGGATGTGGAAGGTGATGAGCCGGGTCATCGCCACCGGCTCGGTCCCGTAGACGTGGGCGAGGATCGCCGGTCGACCCGCGACGACGGCGTTGAAGGCGAGGATCTGACCCGACGACGGGAAGCTCAACTGTTCGGGGAAGGCGGTACTGGCGAGATAGCTGCCGCGGCCGACGAGAGCGTCGCCGCAATTCGCGAGCGCCTGCTTGTCAGCGGTCGAGCGGAGCTCCTCGAAGCGACAGACCGGCAGGCCGCGGGGGTCGAGGACGCCGCCGCGGTTGAGCTCGATCGAGATCCGCCGCAACGCCGGTGGCCGTTCGCCGGAGAGCGTCTTGACGGTGCCGTCGACGCTGACGGAGATCGGCGCCAGCGAGTCGCGCGGGAGTGCCGTCGGCGCCAGGCCGCCCTGGAAACGGACGAAGAGGCCGCCTCGCTCGACGAGCTCGGCGTCGGCCGAAGTCGCTATCGAGAGGAGGAGGGCGGCGGCAAGGAGCAGGGAGAGGAGGGGTCGGCACCTCAACCGCGGGCCTTGCAGGGACGCACGAAGGTGCCCTGCAGGCGAGTCCCGTCCTTGAAGTCGAACTTCCCAATCGCCTGCAGCCTGCCGTCGGCGCAACGAGCGTTGATGTAGCTGTGTTTCTTGGCCTTGAAGACCCACTTGCGACCGACCCTAATCGAGCCCGAGATCGGGATCCCCGAGCCGCCGGCGATCTTGGGGATCTCGGCGCGGACCCGGTAGCCGTAGCGGCCGTTGTGGATCGTTTCGATCCGGACCGGGACGATGAAGGTGGTTGGGACCGGCACCGTCACGTAAGCGTGGGCGAGGACGCTCGGATCGCCGCCGATCCTCGGTCCGTTGAAGATCGTGATCGGCGAGTTGGCGGGAATCGGCGCCTGTTCGGGGAATTTGACCACGGCGTGGCCGAAGCCGGTCCCGAC
Source organism: uncultured Actinomycetes bacterium (assembly GCA_946886425.1). The sequence continues at coordinate 11,812 of CAMPIP010000035.1, read as the reverse complement.
GATCGCCCCCGGGCAGAGCCTCCGCGCCACCGCCACCGTCGTCGCCTGCAGTTTCCCGGCCGAGCATTTCGGCAGCCCGGTCGTGTCGACGGCGCCGTGCTTGTCGAATTCGAACTCGATGGTTTTCAGAACCGGCGGCAGGCTGCCGTCGATGGTGCTGATCTTGCCCTTGCCGAAGAGGGTGATCGGGGCGTTGACGTTCTTCGGCAGCGTCGTCGGGGTGAATCCCCCTTCGCCGTCGACAACGAGGTTGCCCGCCTGCAGGTGCACCTTGGTGACGTCGCTGACCGCCCAGGCCGCAACGGCCCCGATCAAGAGCACCGCGCTCGCCACCGCGAGCACTCTCGCGATTCCCCTACCCATGCGACGGAGTGTAGCCAGACTAGGCCGAAGCGACAGCCGCGACGGCGGCCTCGCGGCCGAGGTACGGCGTCAGGAAGAGCTCGACGAGGTCGGGAAGCAGGCCCGGCAGCTCGCCTCCCCGGCCAGCGTCGACCTTGCGGACGACGAGGGCGACCATGCCTCCGATCAGGGAGGCGGCGACCGCCTCGGAGGGAGCGCGGGTCGCCGGCGGGCCCGGCATGCCCTCGCCGAGGTACTCGACCGTTCGAGACATCGCCGTGCGGTAACGGACCGCGACCGGGCCGCCGGCCCGCTGCGGTGCCACCAGCGTGAACCGGGCCAAGTCGGGGTTGGCGGCAAAGAGCTCCAGCGTCGCTCGCAGCTTCGCGGTGACGCGGCCCGGCCAGTCGGTGGCCTCGGCGGACGCCGCGTCGGCGGCACCGCGGAGGTAGGCGAGAAGTCTCGCGGCGGTGGCGAGGAAGCACTCTTCCTTGGAGGAGAAGTAGGCGTAGAAGGTGCGGCGCGATACCCCGGCGGCGGCGCAGACGTCGGCGATGGTCGCCTCGTTCAGCCCCCGCTCGGCGACGGTGGCGATCATCCCGGCGGCAAGCCGGTCGCGCTGGTTGCGGGCGACGAACTCGCGGGGCAGACCGTGCCTGCCCGGGGGAAGGCGCGCCAGCCGCAGCGCCAGATCGTCCTGCCGCTCTCGCTCGGACACCCGCGGACCATAGCTGCGCGACGCCTTTTGGTACTGGCGAGGTTTCAGGCGAGGAGGAACGGCTCGGAGACGATCTCCAGAAGGTCGGGCAGGAGTGCCGTCGCCTCGACAGCCTCGCCGGCGGCGATCCGCTGCTGCAGGAACCAGCTGAGGCCCCCCACCGTGGCGAACTCGAGGCTCTCCGGCAGGTCGGCGGCGACGTCGCCCTCGGCCCGACCGCCACGGAGTGCGGCCGCCGCCTCGTCGAGGTTGCCCTCGTGGCCGGCCAGCGCGGCGGGGCCGGCGGCATGGACCTCGATCAGGCCGATGCGCGCGGCCGCCGGGTCGGCCTCGATCGCCGCCAGCAGGGCCTCCAGGCCGGCGACCAGGCGCTCGCCCCACGGTGCCTCGGCCGGCAGCGCCGCGACGATCCGCTCGCGAGCGGCGGCGGCGACGCGGTCGTAGGCGGCGATGAAGCAGGCGCATTTGTTGTCGAAACGCTCGTAGAAGCTGCCGACGCCGACGTGGGCGGCGGTGACGATGTGGTCGACGGTGGACCCCTGGTAGCCGCGTTCGGCGAAGACCTCGGTGGCCGCGTCGAGGATGCGGTCGCGCTGGTATTCGGCCACGATCTCGCGGGGCAGCCGCTCGCGGCCCACCGGGTTTGGCCGCAGGTGCTTCGGCAGCGACGCCATCGCCCGCAGGATAGCCCCCGGGATCAACGCGCTCACCGCGCTGAGGAAGTCGTTTTTATTTAAATGTATGCTCGTTCCCATTAACTGGTCGGAGCCGCTTGGGAGGCAAGCGGACGGTGCCAGCGGGGGATAGATGTCGGCGAGAGCGCCTTATGGAAGCGAAGGCGGGGACGGGGAGCGGAGAGCATCCGCGGGGTCGCGCGAAGCCCTGGCCGAGGCGATGCTGCGCGCCTGCGACGAGCGTGGTTTCGAGGCGGTCGAGGTCGAGGACGTGCTGGCGCGCGGCGACGGCGAGCCGGCCGATTTCGAGTGCCATTTCGCCGATCTGAGCGACTGCTACGCGGCCGCGTACGAGGCCGAGGCGGGACGACTCTGCGCGGAGATCCTCGCCCGTGGCGCCAGCGGCGGCGACTGGCGCCGCGGGCTCCACGCCGCGATCGAGTTCTTCGCCGCATTCGTCGCCGGCCGGCCGACCCGGGCTCGCACCCTGCTGATCGACGTCCACCTCGCCGGGGAGCGCGCCGAGCGCCACCGCCAACGGCTCGCCGAGCGGCTCGCCCGCGCCGTCGACTCCGCCCGCGAGGAGCCGGACTCGACCTACTCCCCTCCCTCGTTGACATCGCTGTTCATGGTCAGCGCCATCGAGGCCGCCGCGGTCTCCGCCCTCGTTCGCGACCGGCCCGAGAGCCTCCTCGAAGCGGCGCCCGAGCTCGAGCAGCTGGTGGTGGCGGCGTACTTCGGAGACTGAGGCAGGGCTCAGGCGTACGCGCCAGATGTCATGACAAGTTTGTTCCAGGCGAAGAAGCGCTCAGGAGCTCTCGCCGTCGAACTTGTAGCCGACGCCCCTCACGGTCACCACCAGCTCCGGTTTCTGAGGGTCGCGCTCGACCTTCTGGCGGAGATTGGAGATGTGGACGTCGCAGGCGCGCTCGTCGCCGTCGAACTCGGTCTGCCAGAGCTCCTCCATGATCTGGGCGCGGCCGAAGACCTCGCCGGGGCGGCCGGCGAGGAGGCGCAGCAGCTGGAACTCGGAGCGGGTCAGGTTGACCTGTTCGCCGCGCACGGTGGCGACGTGGCGGACCAGGTCGATCGAGACCGAGCCTGACTCGATCTTCACCGCCTGCGCGAGCGGTGAGCGGTCGAGTTCGCGGCGGCGGAGCTGGGCGCGAACGCGGCCCAGCAGCTCCCGGACCGAGAAGGGCTTGGTGACGTAGTCGTCGGCGCCGACCTCGAGCCCGACCACCTTGTCGACCTCGGCGTCCTTGGCGGTGAGGACGATGATCGGCACGGCGCTGCGCGAGCGCACGTCGCGACAGATGTCGAGCCCGCTCGGTCCCGGCATCATGATGTCGAGGATCAGCAGGTCGAAGGGGATGCCGTTGCCGAGCAGGTCGCTGGCCTCGTCGCCATCGGCGGCGGCGGTCACCTCGAAACCCTCCTGGGCCAGCGCGTAGCCGACCGAGTCGCGGACCGAGGGCTCGTCGTCGGCGATCAGGATTCGCCCGCTGCTCATGATGTTCGTCCCGCTTTCATCGTCCTATGCCACCGGAGTCGGGCTCGGTTGCGCGACCGGGAGCCGCACCCAGAAGGTGCTCCCCTCCCCCTCCACCGAGTCGGCGCCGATCTCGCCGCCCATCACGTCGACCATCCGCCGCGCGATCGCCAGCCCGAGGCCGAAGCCCTCCTGCTTGCGCGACTCGCTACGGCGGTAGAAGCGCTCGAAAACGCGCTCGATCTCCGCCTCCGGAATCCCCGTGCCAGTGTCGATTACCTCCAAGATGACCTCTGCCTCGCCGTCGTGGCGGCCGCGAACGGTAACGGTGCCGGGCGGTGGAGTGTTCTTGAACGCGTTGGTGAGCAGGCCGATCATCACCTGGCGCAGCAGCGTCGGGTCGCCGGTGGCGGCGAGATCGCCGTCGACCTCGACCTGCAGCTCGACGTGGCGGGGCGCTTCGACCGCGGCGACGACGTCGCGAATCGCCACCGCCACGTCGACCACCTCGCTCTCCGCCACCCCGCGGGACTCGACCCGGGCCAGGGTCAGCAGCGACTGGGTCAGCCTCCCCATCCGGTCGGCGTCGTCAGCCAGCCGGGAGAGGAAGTGGTCGCGGTCGCGGGGGTCGTTCTTGGCGCCGCCCTGCAGAACCTCGATGGCGCCGGAGATCCCGGCCAGCGGGTTGCGCAGCTCATGGGCGGCGTTGGAGATGAAGTCGGCTTCGGCGAGCTCGCGGCGCAGCTCGTCGGTACGGTCGCGGAGGACGGCCAGGACGGCGCGCTCGTCCGGCAGCGAGCGGGCCGTCATCGCGTAGGCGCGGTCGCCGATCCGCAGCGCCGGGTGGGCGGCGAAGCCGACTTCGGAGGCGCGGTGCAGCTGCGGCCGCACCACCTCGGGCGGCATCCCGGACGAGCTGAGCAGCCGCGAGGCGGAGCTATTCGAGAAGCGGACCCCGCCTTCGAAGTCGACCACCATCACCGCGTCGGTGAGGCCGTCGAAGATCGCCGCCAGCTTGTTGCGGTCGGCGGTGAGAACGCCGAAGCTCTCTTTCAGGGAGGCCCGCATCGAGTCGAGGGCGCGGGCGAGGTCGCCGATCTCGTCCGGCCCGGAGACGTCGAGCGGTACGTCGAAGGAGCCGCCCGCCATCTCGCCCGCGGCGCGGGCGAGGCGGACGACCCGGTGGGAGATCGCGATCGCGATCAGCAGGCCGGAGAGGATCCCGATCAGTGCCGCCGCCGCCAGGGCCTGCTGGTTGTCGCCGAAGAAGAAAACGGCGGCGGCCGTGATCAGGCTGACCGCGGCGAAGGCGGCGGTCAGCCAGAGGCGCATGCCGATCCGCGGGGCCCGCGGCCGCGGGCGCACGGACATCCGGTTCGAACTCTCCATGAAGGTTTACTAACACAAATCGAACCGCTGGCAGGGCGGGCAGGCGAGATTTGCCTGACACGTGGAAGAATCGCCGCGTGAAGACGCTGGTGTTCATACCCGCCTGGAACGAGGAGGCCTCGGTGGCGGCGGTGATCGAGGAGGTGCGCGAGCTTCTCCCCGAAGCCGACGTGCTCGTCGTCGACGACGGCTCCACGGACTCGACCGCGGCGAAAGCCCGCGCGACCGGCGTTCCGGTCGCCTCACTTCCCTTCAACCAGGGGCTCGGGGCCGCCCTGCAGACCGGCTACCTGTACGCGCTGCGGGAAGGCTACGACTTCTGCGCTCACCTCGATGCCGACGGCCAGCACCCCCCGCGCGACGTCGCCCGCCTACTGGCGGAGGTGCAGGCCGACCGCGCCGACCTCGTAATCGGCTCGCGTTACCAGGACCCCGACGCGGCCGAGGCGGAGAGCGACGACTACCAACCCAGCATCTCGCGGCGGATCGGCTCCGACCTCTTCCGCTTCTTCCTCACCCTGGCGACCCGGCAGCGCTTCACCGACACGACCAGCGGCATGCGGGCCGCCAACCGCCGCGTGATGTGCCTCTTCAGCGAGAACTACTCGCCCGACTTCGCCGAGATCGAGTCGCTGCAGCTGGCGGTCCGCGAAGGCCTCCGGGTCGAGGAGGTGCCGGTGCGGATGCTGGAGCGAACCGGGGGCAGCTCCTTCCTCACCCCCCTGCGGTCGTCCTTTTTCATCTTCAAGAGCATCGTCGTCCTGCTCGTCGGCCAGTTCCGGCCGCGCCAGGCCGCCGCCAAGCAATGAGGGGTCGCCGATGACCTTCCTCACCTTCGCCGCCGACACCGCCAAGGTTCACCTCACCTCGCAAACCCGGATCGTCGCCGCCGTCCTGGCGATCCTCTTCATGCTGCTGATCCTCGACCTGATCCGGCGCGACCGGTTGCAGGAGCGCTACAGCGTGATCTGGTTCGTCGCCGGGCTGGGGATGCTGGCCGGCGCCGCCTTCCCCGGCATCCTCGAGTTCGTCGCCGACCTGATGGGCGTCCGCGACACCAACGTCGCCCTCTTCTCGATCGTCCTCCTCCTCCTGCTCGGCTTGGCGCTCAACTTCAGCGTGATCATGTCCAGGCAGGCCGCCCAGATCACCCGCCTCGCCCAGGAGCGCGCGATCGAACGGGCACGCTCGCAGGCGGCGGAGGACCACAACGGCGACTGTGCGGCGCGCGGCGAGCGCGAGCGGACCTAGGCCGGCTCGCTCTATCAGCGAGGACCTGGATCTCGCGATCTGGATCTCGCCGCCGCACTGGGATCTCGTCTCCGCAGCTCGCGTTCGAGCCTGAAGAGGAGCGCTTCGAGGGCCAGCTCCTCGGCGACGTTGAGGTCGAGGCTGCGGCGGGTCTCCTGGACGGCTTCGGCGGCGCGGCGTGCCTTGGCGGCGTCGAGGCTAGCGGCCTGCTCGCGGAGCACCTCGAGGCGGTCACGGTTGAAGGCGACGTCGTCGGCCCCGGCGGCGACCGCGGTGAGGTCCCGGAGGTAGGCGGCGCAGAGCTCGAGGCCGAGGTCGAGGATCTCGGTGCGGCGCCGGCGGCCGGCCCGCTTCGACTCGTCGGCGACGTCGCGCTGGGTGCGCTTGAGGCCGGTTTCGGCCTCCTCCTCGAGCGCCTCGCGAGTGGTGGCCTCGGCGTCCTCGCCGGCCGCGGATGCGCGGTCGAGGAGGCCGCGCCAGGGGGCACTTCCGGGCTCACCCGCGAGCGCCGTGGCGACGCAGCGCTCGGCATCGGCGCGCAGCTCGCGGCCGCGGGCGCCAAGCAGCAGGCGGGCCCGCGCGAGGTCGCCGGCGGCGAGCCGAGCCGCGGCGGCGATCTCGTCCGGCGCCGCGGGACCGATCGCTTCCTCGCCGCCGGCGACGTCTGGGACCGCGGCGGCCAGCTCCGCCTCGAGGACCTCGGCCGAGAGCGGCGCGAAGTCGAGCGGCTGGCAGCGCGAGGCGATCGTCTCCAGCAGCAGCTCCGGCTCGGAGCTGAGCAGGATCAGGTGGACGAACCCGGGCGGCTCCTCGAGCGTCTTCAGCAGCGCGTTCTGGCTCTCGTCGCGGAGCGCCTCGGCGGCGTCGATCACGAAGACCCGCTTGCCGCCCTCGAAGGGCCGGTAGGCGGAGGCCCGGATCACCCGCTCGCGCACCTCCTCGACGAGATGCTGGGCTCCGCGCGGCGTCAGCCAGACCAGGTCCGGGTGCGGCGAGGGATCGAGCATGGCGCGACGGCGAGCGTCGCCGGGGTCGGTGGCCCCGGTGGCGAGCAGTTCGGCCGCGAGCGCCCGCGCCGCCGCGCGCTTGCCGGACCCGCGCGGCCCGCGGAACAGATACGCATGGGAAGGCCCCGACGCCAGCGCCGCCGTCAGCGCCACCCGCACCCGCGGCTGGTGCTCGGTCGCTGCCTCCAACGCCGCGCTCATGCGGTTCCCCTTGTCATTTGTAGCCCAGAGGGATACAAGCGACAGGCGCTCACGCGGTGTGCTCGCGAACGGCGGCGATGACGCGGTCGTGGACCTCGTCGACGGAGCCGGCGGCGTCGATGACGACGACGCGGTCGCTGGCGATGATCGCGATCTCCTCGTAGGCCTCGGCGACGGCGCGCTGCAGCTCCAGGCCCTCGGACTCGAAGCGGTCCTCGCCGTCGGCGCGGCCGAGGGCGACCTCGGGGTCGACCCTGAGGAGCAGGGTCAGGTCCGGCCAGAGGCCGTCGGTGGCGGTCTCGCAGAGGCCGATCACCTCGCCGACGCCCAGCCCACGGGCCGCGCCCTGGTAGGCGACGCTGGAGTCCGAGAAGCGGTCCGCGACCACATCGCGCCCCTCCTCCAGCGCCGGCCGGATCACCCGCTCGGTGAGGTCGGCGCGGGCGGCGAGGAAGAGCAGCAGCTCGGCGAGCGGGTCGAGCGCCACGGTGGGGTCGGCGAGCAGGGTCCGGATCCGCTCGGCCGCATCGGTCCCCCCCGGCTCGCGGATCGCCACCGTCCCGGCCCCCAGCGCCTCGGCCAGCAGCCGCGCCTGGGTGCTCTTGCCCGACCCGTCGATCCCCTCCAGCGAGATGAACACGTCAGCGGTCCCCGAGCGCCGGGGTCATCTCATTTGGCGCCGGCTTTGGCGCGTTTGCGCCCGCGCGTCGCCGTGTCGGCTTTCGACGCTTTCGCTTTTTTCGTCTTTTTCGCCGGGGCGTCCTCGTCGCCCTTGGCGGGCGGCTTCTTTTCCATCGCCGCTTTCGCCGCTTTGGCCGCTTCGCGCTCGGCGCGGCGTTTCTTCATCTCCGCCATCGACTCGCAGTCGTCGTTGAGGCAGAGGTTCCAGGGGCGGCCGCGGAACGGCACCACTTTCAGCCGCGGCGTCTTGTCGCAGACCGAGCAGCGCTCCTCGAGCCGGAAGACGTCGCCGCGCTGCGGCAGCGGGAAGGTCTGGTCGCAGGACTCGGGATCGTCGAGGGTCCAGCCGGTGCAGCCGACGAAGCGTTTGCCCGATTTTTTCGCGCGGATGATCCGCAGCATGTTGGGCGAGCCGTCCTCCTTGGTGCGGCCGGCTTCTTCGCAGACCTTGCAGGGACCGAGGATGCGGTCCTCGTCCATCCCTTTCCAGATCACTTTGGCGAGTTCTTCGCGGCTCTTGTCGATCTCGCTCCAGGTCTTGTGGAGGAGTTCGCGGCTCTCGCCGACAACGGTGCCCTTGCTCATCTCGCCGGCGGCGATCCGGTCCATCTCCGCCTCCAGCTGCGCGGTCATCTCCGGGGTCGCCATCGCCGGCACGTAGTTCTTGAACGCCTCATACAGGGCGATGCCGGTCTCGGAGGGGACCGGCGGGTTGCCGTAGACGTAGCCGCGGTCGAAGAGCTTCTGGATGATGTCGGCGCGGGTCGCTTTGGTGCCGAGGCCGCGCTCCTCCATCATCTCGATCAGTTTCGCCTGGGAGATCCGGCCCGGGGGCTGGGTCTCCTTGTCGACGATCCAGGGCTCGCCGTCGAGCTGCAGCGTCTGGCCCTCCCGCAGGGCGGGAATCTCCTCGTCGGCGGAGCGGGCGTAGGTGTAGATGCCGGCGTAGCCGGGGTCGACGACGACCGAGCCGCGCACGAAGTAGGTCTCCGAGCCGGCCTCGATGTCGGCCCGGGTCGACTCGGTGATCATCGGCGGGCTGAAGGTGGCGAGGAAGCGGCGCACGACCAGTTCGTAGACCCGCTTCTTGGAGCCGTCGAGGGCGCCCGGGTGGATCGCCTGGGTCGGGTAGATCGGCGGGTGGTCGGTGGTTTCTTTTTTGCCGCGGGTCGGTTTCAGCTCGCCGTCGAGCAGGCCGGCGGCGGCGGAGAACTCCTTGACCCGGACCAGGGAGGAGACCAGCTCGCGGACCGGCAGCGAAGCCGGGTAGACCGTGTTGTCCGTACGCGGGTAGGAGATGAAGCCGTCCATGTAGAGGTCCTCGGCGATCCGCATCGCGCTGGCGGGGGTGATGCCGAGGCGGCTGGAGGCGTCGGTGCTGAATGCGGTCGTGTTGTACGGCGTCGGCGGCTTGCGGGTGTTTTTCCGCGCGGTCACCGATTTCACCGTGCCGGGGCCGGCGGTCCCGGCGAGGGCGGCGTCGGCCTCCGCTTTCTCCCAGAACTTGTCGGTCGCGTGGTGGGTCTCGAAGGTCCCGTCCGGGTGCTCGAACTTGGCGAACAGTTCCCAGAACGGTTTCGCGACGTGGGCGCGGCGCTCCATCTCGCGCTCGACGATCAAGCCCAGGGTCGGGCTCTGCACCCGGCCGACCGAGAGGAAGTTGGAGCCGAAGCGGCGGGTCGAGAGCGAGACCGCGCGGGTCAGGGTCGCGCCCCAGAGCAGGTCGATGTCCTGGCGGGCGGCGCCGGCGTTGGCAAGCGGGTAGGAGAGCTCGTCGAGGTTGCCAAAGGCTTCCTCGATTTCCTCCTTGGTGAGGGCCGAGTAGCGGGCTCGCTGGATCCGCAGGGTGCCGTCCTGGGTCCCCTCTCGCGAGCCCAGCTCCGGGTTGGCGTCGAGCATCTCCTCGAGCGCCTCGAGCCCGATCAGCTCGCCCTCGCGGTCGAAGTCGGTGGCGATCACCAGCTCGTCCGCCTCTTTGGCGAGTTTTTTGATCGCTTTGACGACGTTTTTGTCGGTCGGCTCCTTGATCAGCTCGGCGTCGATCAGGTCGTGGAGGTCAGTCTTCTGCCAGTTCGAGTAGCCCTCGGGGAAGGCGGGGCCGAGCACGTGGCCCTTCAGGCCGACCGTCATGTGGTCATTGCCGTCGGCGTCGGTCCAGCTGTAGAAGGGGACTTTGAAGGTCTTGTCCTCCTTCGCTCCGCCGGTGGGGGCGGCGAGGACGTCGGCGATCTTCTTGGCGCTGTTGTTCTTCTCGGTGACGATCAGTCGCATGGGGCGGCGAGGGTAGCAGGGGCCGGCGGCCGCTCACGGCGGCTGGCTTTCGCCGATCCCCATAGGATCGGCGCGCGTATGAAGGCTCTGGTCACCGGCGGCGCCGGCTTCATCGGCTCGAATCTCGTCGACGCGCTGCTCGCGCGGGGCGACGAGGTGGTTGTCGTCGACGACCTCTCGACCGGCCGCCGGGTCAACCTCGAGGGGGCGCTGGCGAACGGCGCCGAGCTGGCCGAGATCGACATCCGCGACGCCGCCGCGTTGAGCGAGCTGGCCGCCGCGCGCCGGCCCGATCGCGTCTTCCACCTGGCCGCCCAGATCGACGTCCGCAAGTCGATCGAGGACCCGGCCTTCGATGCCGCCGTCAACGTCGGCGGCACCGCCAACGTGCTCGAGGCCGCCCGGGCCGGGGGCGCCAAGCGGGTCGTCTTCGTCTCGACCGGCGGCGCGATCTACGGCGAGGGGGCCGACAAGCAACTGCCGCTCGACGAGTCGACCGCGGTGGCGCCGATGTCCGCCTACGGCCAGAGCAAGTTCGCCGCCGAGGGCTACCTCGGCCTCTTCGAGCGGCTCTACGGGATCTCCGGGATCGCCCTGCGGCTCGGCAACGTCTACGGCCCGCGCCAGGACCCGCTCGGCGAGGCCGGCGTCGTCGCGATCTTCTGCGGCAAGCTGAAGAACGGCGGCCGGCCGACCATCTACGGGGACGGGACCCAGACCCGCGACTACATATATGTCGGCGACGTGGTCGAGGCGGCGCTGGCGGCGGCCGAATCCGAGGCGACCGAGCCGGTCAACATCGGCACCGGCGAGGAGGCCAGCGTCCTCGACCTGGTCGAGACCCTCGCCAAGCTGGGCGGCAACGAGAGCTTCGAACCCGAGTTCGCGCCGCCGCGTGCGGGCGAGGTGCAGCGGATCTCCCTCGACGCCTCGCGCGCCGAAGAGCTGCTCGGCTGGCGCCCGACCAAGAGCCTCGAAGAGGGCCTGCGCCTGACGCTCGACGCGGTCTGAGGCCGGCTCCCACCGCGGGGGCGGCCGACGCCGAGCGCTAGCCTTTCGGCAATGCCCGCCCAGGCCTACGCCGGCAAGGAGTGCGTCTGCCAGTTCCGCAAGGGGATCTGCGACCAGTCCTGCGTCCGGGACATGCTGGAGACGCCCTTCTACATCGCCTGCCTGAAACTGAAAGGGCGGCGCTGCCTGGTGGTCGGCGGGGGCGACATCGGCCTCGAGAAGGTCGAGGGCCTGCTCGCCTGCGACGCCGACGTGACCCTCCTCGCCCCGGTCGCCCACCCGGAGCTGGAGGCGATGGCGGCGGAGGGATCGATCGAGTGGGAGAAGCGCGAGTACGCGGGCGCCGCCGACCTCGAGGGCGTCTTCATCGCGATCGCCTGCACCGACGACACCGACGTCAACATCGCCGTCTTCGACGACGCCGAGCGGCGGGCGATGCTGGTCAACATCGTCGACGTGCCGCCGCTCTGCAACTTCATCCTGCCGGCGATCGTCCGCACCGGGCCGCTGGCGATCGCGATCTCCACCGCGGGCGCCTCGCCGGCGCTGGCGAAGCGGATGAAGCGCGAAGTCGCCGAGCTGTTCGGCGAGGAGTTCGCGCGCCTGGCGGTGATCCTCAACGACGCCCGCGGCTGGGCGAAGGGGACGCTGCCGACCTACCAGGACCGCAAGGAGTTCTTCGAGGGGATCGTCAACGGCGACCCCGACCCGGTCGAGCTGATCCGCGACGGGGAGGAGCCGGTCCTGCTGGCGCTGATCGAGTCCGCCAAGGAGC
>CAMPIP010000034.1 GCA_946886425.1 uncultured Actinomycetes bacterium | reverse complement strand
CTCCGGAGGGGGATTCGAGGGCCTCGACGGAGCCGCCGTGGGAGGTCGCGACGGCGCTGACGATGGCGAGGCCGAGGCCGGTGCCGGCGCCGCGAGCGGTGTCGGCGGGGCCTTCGCCGCGGACGAAGCGGTCGAAGATCTGGGTGCGCAACTGGGGCGGGATGCCGGGGCCGTCGTCGGCGACCTCGACGACGGCGTCGCCGCCCTCCTCGCGGAGGCTCAGTTCGATAGTCGCCAGGGGCGGGGTGTGGCGGGTGGCGTTGTCGAGCAGGTTGAGGACCAGGCGGTGCAGCTCGTCGGGGTTGCCGTCGACCCGCAGCGGCCGGTCGTTGTCGACGAGCAGGGTGCGCTCGCCCATCAGCGGGGCGGCCTCGGCGGCGGCGTCGCCGGCGACTTCGGCGAGGTCGCAGCGGCGGTGCTGGCCGAGCCGGCCGGCGTCGGCGCGGGCGAGAAGGAGCAGGTCGGCGACGAGGCGATTCATCCGCCGCGAGGAGCGCAGCGCCGAGTCGACCATCTCGCGGTCCTCGGCCTGCTCGGGGGCGCCCAACGAGGCCTGCAGCAGCTCCAGGTTGGCGAGCACGCTGGTCAGCGGGGTGCGCAGCTCGTGCGAGGCGTCGGCGACGAACTCGCGTTGCTTCTGCATCGCCCCCTCCCGCTCGGCCCGGGCCGCGTCGAGCGAGCGCAGCATCTCCTCGAGGGTCCGGGCCAGCTCGCCGACCTCGTCTTCGACGGGCGGCTCCGGCATCCGCCGCGAGGGGTCGCGGGTGGCGGCGATCTCGCGGGCGGTGCTGGTCAGCGAGGCGATCGGCCGCATCGCCCGGGCGGCGATCGCGACCCCGGCGAGGCTGGCGAGCAGGGTCCCGGCGACGATCCCCGCGACGATGAACAGCCAGAGCCGCTCGACCGTCGAGTCGACGTGGTCGAGGCTGCGCCCGTACTGGATAAAGCCGGTCCGGGTCCCGGCGTCGTTGGTTATTTCGGCCGTTGAGACGAGCATCCCGTCGCGCTCGTGAAGGCCGTCCTGGGCCGGCCCGAGAGCGCTGTTGCCCCGGGTCTTGCGAAGGACGTTGCCGTTGATGTCGAGGACGCGGGCGGAGGCGTCGTCGGGGAGGACGAAGTCATCGAGGGCGGGGCCGTTGGCGGCGAAGGCGCCGAGCGGCGTGTAGACGACGCGGAACTCGGCAGCGAGGCTCTGGGCGGTGTGCTCGACCTCGCTGTCGAAGTCGGCGCGGATCCGCTCGGTCGCGACTTTCCCGACCGCGGCCCCGAAGACGAAGAGGATCGCCAGGGTCAGCCCCGCCGAGACGGCGGCGAGGCGCCAGCGCACCGGCCAGCTGCGGGGGTGGAGCAGCCGGCGCCCCCATTCGGCCCAGCTGACGCCGCCCATCACCGCCTATTCCTTGAGGACGTAGCCAGCGCCGCGTTTGGTGTGGAGCAGGCGCGGCTCGCCACCCTGCTCCAGCTTGCGGCGCAGGTTGGAGATGAAGACGTCGATCGTGTTGGTCGCCGCCATCGGGTCGTATCCCCAGACCTCGTCGAGCAAGCGCTCGCGGGAGACGACGAGGCGCTCGTTGCGCATCAGGAACTCGAGCAGCTCGAACTCGCGGTTGGTCAGCTCGACCTCGCGGCTGCCGCGGCGCACTTCGCGGGTGTCGGGATTGAGGATCAGGTCGGCGACTTCGAGGGAAGCCGCGCCACGGGGCGGACGGCGCCGCAGCAAGGCCCGGATCCGGGCCAGCAGCTCCTGGCGCTCGAAGGGCTTGACCAGGTAGTCGTCAGCACCGCTGTCGAGCCCGGTGACGCGGTCCTCGGTTTCGGCCCGGGCGGTCAGCATCAGGATCGGCACGTCGCCCTCTTCCCGCAGTCGCCGGCAGACCTCGACGCCGTCGAGGCGAGGCAGCCCGAGGTCCAGCACGACCAGGTCGGGGAAGAAGCCGGCGGCGACGTCGAGCGCCTCGACCCCGTCCCCCGAGGTTCGCACCTCGTAGCCCTCGTTGCGGAGGCTGCGACGGAGGACGTCGGCGATGTCGGCGTCGTCCTCGACCACCAGGACGCGGCCGCCGATCGGCTCGGAATCGGTGAGCATGCAGCGATGTTAGCCCGGCCCGGCCCCCGTACCTGGGAGTTTTACCCCGGGTTTAGCGAGCAGGGCTGAGCTCGCGAGCGTCGAAGCGTGCTGCATGTTCGTTCGCAAGAAGCGCGCCCCTGCCCGTAAAGCCAAAGGCAAAGCGAAAGGCAGGAAAGCGGCGAAACGGAAAGCGGGACTGCGGCTGCCCTCGCTGGAGCAGCGCCACCTCGACCTGATCGGGCTGCTGCTGGTCGCCTTCGGCGTCTACCTCGTCTTCGTCCTCTTCTTCGGCTGGGAGGGGGGCAAGGTCGGGTCGGGCGTCGAGACCGCGCTGACCTACCTGTTCGGCGAGGTCGGGGCGCGGATCTTCACGGTCGCGCTGCTGGCCGCCGGAGCGATGCTGCTGACCGGGACCTCGGTCTCGGCACTCGCCCACGGGATCGGCCGCGGCGTACGGACGCTCTTCCGCGGCAGCGGCGAAGCGGCGCGCACCGCCGCCCGCAACCACGCCGACTGGCGCCAGGACCGCCACGAGCGCCGCACCCGCGCGCTCGAGGCCGAGACCGAGGCCGGCCCGACCGACGTGATGAGCAGCTACCCGGAGGAGGACGACGACTTCGAGCCGACGATCGCGATCGCCGCCGACGCCGAGGAGGCGGACGGCTCCGAGGACGAAACCGTGGTTGCCGATGGCTTCGAGGACGAGGTCGAGGAGGCGGAAACGACCGAGCAGGAGGCCGTCGAACCGGTCGAGCCGCCGACCGGCGAGCAGCCGCGGCTGACCCCGGCCGGCAACCTGCGCGGGGTCACGATGTCGGACGAGATCGACTACCGGCCGCCCTCGGGCAGGGTCCTGGAACGGGGCAAGGGCGACAAAGGCCCCGACCCGCGCGACCAGCAGGCGGTCGGGCGCAAACTGGTCGAGACGCTCGGTCACTTTGGCGTCGAGGCGAAGATCATCGGCGTCGTCAGCGGTCCCCACGTCTCCCGCTTCGAGCTGCGGCTGGCGCCCGGCACCAAGGTGAAGAAAGTCACCGAGCTGGCCAACGACCTCGCCTACGCGCTGGCCTCGACCGACATCCGCATCCTCGCTCCGATCCCCGGCAAGCAGGCCGTCGGGGTCGAGGTTCCGAACAGCCGCCGCCGCATGGTCCGGCTCGGCGACATCTACGCGGGGCGGCCCGAGAAGACCTCGCCGCTGGTCGCCTGGCTCGGCAAGGGGATCGACGGCAACGCGGTCTGGACCGATCTGGCGAAGATGCCGCACGTGCTGGTCGCCGGCACCACCGGCTCGGGCAAGTCCGGCTGCATCAACGCGATCCTCTCCTCGATCCTCATGCAGGCCTCCCCGAACGAGGTCCGCCTCGTTCTCGTCGACCCCAAGCAGGTCGAGCTCAACCACTACGAGAACGTCCCGCACCTGCTGACGCCGGTGGTCACCTCGCCGAGGCTCGCCGCCAACGTCCTCGCCAACCTGATCGGCGAGATGGAGACCCGCTACGGCGTGATGGGCCAGGCCCGCACGCGCAACCTCGCCGAGCTGAACCGGGCCCGGGCCAAGAACGGGGAAGCGCCGCTGCCGCACATCCTCTGCGTGATCGACGAGCTCGCGGACCTGATGATGGTCGCCCCGGCCGAAGTCGAGGACTCGATCATCCGCCTCGCCCAGAAGTCGCGCGCGACCGGGATCCACCTGGTGCTGGCGACGCAGCGGCCCTCGACGGACATCATCACCGGCACGATCAAGGTCAACATCCCGGCCCGGATCGCCTTCGCGGTCTCCTCGCAGACCGACTCGCGGGTGATCCTCGACCAGGGTGGGGCCGAGGCCCTGCTAGGCCAGGGCGACATGCTCTTCCGCGGCGCCGGCACCTCGAAGATGGCGCGCGTCCAGGGCGCCTTCATAACCGAGGACGAGATCGCCAGGATCACCGACCACTGGGCCAAGCAGGGCGAACCGGAATTCGAGGACGAGCTGCTGGAGAGCCACGAGGATCCCGAGGGGGAGGGGGGAGACGGGGACTTCGACCCCGACAGCGACGATTTGCTCGACGAGGCGATCCGGCTGGTCGTCCAGACCGAAACCGCCTCGGTCTCGATGATCCAGCGCCGCCTCCGTGTCGGCTACACCCGCGCCGGGCGCCTGATCGACATGCTCGAGCGCCGCGGTGTCATCTCCGGCTACGAGGGCTCGAAACCGCGGCAGGTGCTGATCACCCAGGCCGACCTGGCCCGCGTTTTGCCCCCGGTCGGTGGCGAGCCGCCCCCTGAGCCGGTCGCCGTCGAGGCGGACGCGGACCCCCAGTAACCGCTTCTTGCACGCTTGCGAGGCCGGAACGGCAACAATGTGGGCGTGGACGATGGCGTTGGCGCAACGCTGAGAGAGGCCCGAAATCGTCGCAAAATCGATCTTTCCGAGGTCGAGGCGGCGACGAAGATCCGCGTTCGCTATCTGCGCGCGATCGAGAACGAGGAATGGGGCCTGCTGCCGGGCGATGCCTACGCCCGCAGCTTCGTCCGCACCTACGCCTCCTACCTCGGCCTCGACGCCGAGCGCCTCGCCGAACAGCACCGCCGCCGCAGCGGGGGCGCCGTCCCCGCCGAACGGCTGCCCCGGGTCGATCCAAAGCCTCTCGCTTCGGCGCGGCGGCGGCGGTTGCCGAGCTTGCCGCCCTGGCTGCTGGCCGTGCTGGTCTCCGCGGCGCTGATCGCGGTCCTCCTCGCCATCGGGCTATCCAGCGGTGGCGATGAGTCTCCGTCGCCGACCGCCGGCGACCGGCAGGAACGACCGGCGGCTGACCGCGGCGATCAGGCCAAGCCGGCCACGGCCGCGAAGCCGGGACTGTCGCTGCGGCTGCGGGCGACCGCGGAAGTCTGGGTCTGCCTGCTGGGCGGTGATGGCGCCCCGCTCGTCAACGGCCAGATCCTCTACGCAGGGGAAGAGGCGGGGCCGTACCGGTCCGGTAGCTTCACGATCGCGATGGGCAACGGGGAGATCGAGATGACGGTCGACGGCAAGCGGGCCCAGATTCCCGCCAGCTCGAGCCCGGTCGGGTATGAGATCGACCGCGGCGGCCGTCTCGGCGAGATCCCCGAAGGCGAACGGCCGACCTGCACGTGATCCGAGCCGGCATCGTCGTTACCGGGACGGAGGTCCTCACCGGTCGGATCGCCGATGCCAACGGCCCCTGGCTGTCCGAACAGCTGGCCGAGGCCGGGGTCGAGGTCGCCCACATCGTCGTCGTCGCCGACCGTCCCGTCGACCTGACCGCGGCGCTGCGCTTCCTGGCCGAGGAGGGTATGGACCTGATCGTCACCAGCGGCGGCCTGGGACCGACCGCCGACGACCTCACCGCCGAGGTGGTTGCCCGCTTCGCCGGCCGCGAGATGGTCCTGGACGAGGGGATGGAGGCGAAGATCGACGAGATCCTGCGCCGCTTCGCACGCCGCTTCGACACCGACCCGGTGGCGCTTCGCGAGGCCAACCGCAAGCAGGCGATGGTGCCGGTCGGGGCGACGCCGCTGGACCCGGTGGGGACCGCCCCGGGGCTGGTGGTCCCGGCGGGCGAGCGGGTCGTGGTCGTGCTGCCCGGCCCGCCGCGCGAGCTGCAGCCGATGTGGCCCGAAGCGGTCGCCACCGAGCCGGTCCGCGAGATCCTGGCCCGGGCGACGCCGTTGCACGGCTACACGCTGCGAATGTTCGGGACGCCGGAGTCGGAAATCGCCAAGAGCCTGCGCGAGATCGAGGCGGAGGGGGTGGACCTGGATTCGGTCGAGATCACCACCTGTCTGCGGCGCGGCGAGATCGAGATCGACGTCCGTTACCGCGACGAGGCGGCAGCGGTCGCCGACGCCGTGCGCAGCGGCCTCGCCGAGCGTCACGAGCGTCACCTCTTCAGCCTCGACGGCGAGACGATCGACTCGCAGGTGGCGCGCCTCCTGCAGGGCCACCGGCTGGGCCTCGCCGAGTCCTGCAGCGGCGGCCTGCTGGCGGCCCGAATCACCGATCGCCCCGGCGCCTCCGCCTACATGGCCGGCAGCGTCGTCTCCTACTCGAACGAGGCCAAGGCCGAGCTGCTCGGCGTCGACCCGGAGCTGATCGAGCGCCACGGCGCCGTCTCGCCCGAGGTCGCCGAGGCGATGGCGCTCGGGGCCCTGGACCGCTTCGGCGCCGACGTCGCCGTCTCGATCACCGGCATCGCCGGCCCCGGCGGCGGCAGCGAGGAGAAGCCGGTCGGCTACGTCTGCTTCAACGCCCGCCTCGCCGACGGCACCGCGATCGCCCGCGACCCGGTCATCCCCGGTGGTCGGGCCGACGTCCGCGAACGCTCGGCCCTGGTCGGCATGCACCTGCTGCGGAACCTGCTCGGCGGCGCCGAGCCGCCGCTGTAGGCGGCACGGTTTCGCGCGGAAGTCCGGGCGAAATTGGCACAGGCTGGTGTTGAGACGCGCACCGCGGCCGCGTAGCGTCGCCGCCATGGCGAAAGAGCGACTGAAAAGCCCACGGGCCCGCATGTTCGTGGCGCTTGATCTCCCCGAGGGGATCCGAGGCGAGCTAGGGGAGTGGGGGGAGGAGGCGCTGGCCGATCCGGCGCTGCGGCCGGTGCGACCCGAGTTCCTCCACGTCACCCTGGCCTTTCTCGGCTACCGGCCGGAGAAGGACGTCGCGCGGGTGGCGGCGGCGGTCGAGGAATGCGCCGGGGCCGCGCCCCTGGTGGAGCTCGGCGACCCGGTCGCGCGGCCGCCGCGGCGCCCCCGTGTCTTTGCCCTGCCGGCGCTCTCTCCGGGGACCGAGGCGATACAGGCGCGGCTCAGCGAGCTGCTTGTCGCCGAGCGGCTCTACGAGCCGGAGAAGCGGGCCTTCTGGCCGCATGTGACCGTCGCCCGGGTGCGTCCCGAGGGACGCGGATCGCGGCGGCCGATGCGGATCGAGAACCCGCCCGAAGAGCTTCCTCCAGGCCCCTCGCGGGCCTTCTATGGCGTCCGGTTGACGCTCTACCGTTCTGAACTCCAGCTAGAGGGTGCGCGCTACGTCCCTATGGCCCAAGTCGAGCTGCCCGGAGCGGGGCAGCAGTGAGGTGATTGAGATGGCGGACAAGAAGGTGAACTTGAAGGACGCTTCGGCCAAGGAGGCCAAAGCCAAGGACGCGGCGCTGGAGTCGGCTGTGGTCGGCATCCACAAGGAGTTCGGCGAGGGCTCGCTGATGCGGCTTGGCGACAAGGGCACCGTCAAGGTCGAGGCGATCCCGACCGGGGCGCTGGCACTCGACTTGGCGCTCGGTATCGGCGGCGTGCCGCGCGGCCGTATCGTCGAGATCTTCGGCCCCGAGTCCTCGGGTAAGACGACGCTCGTCAACCACATCATCGCCGAGGCCCAGGCGCTGGGCGGCGTCTGCGCCTTCATCGACACCGAGCACTCGATCGACCCCGTCTACTCGCGGGCGATCGGCGTCGACACCGACGAACTGCTCGTCTCCCAGCCCGACTACGGCGAGCAGGCGCTGCAGATCGCCGACCGGCTGATCGCCTCCGGCGCGGTCGACGTGGTCGCGATCGACTCGGTGGCGGCGCTGACCCCGAAAGCGGAGCTCGACGGCCAGATCGGCGACACCACGGTCGGCCTGCAGGCGCGGCTGATGTCGCAGGCGCTGCGGAAACTGGCCGGCAGCCTCAACCGCACCAAGACGGTCTGCATCTTCACCAACCAGATCCGCGAAAAAGTCGGCGTCCAGTTCGGCTCGCCGGAGACCCAGCCGGGCGGCCGGGCGCTGAAGTTCTACTCCTCGCAGCGGCTCGACATCCGCCGCATCGAGACCCTCAAAGAAGGGACCGAGGCGGTCGGCAATCGGGTCCGGGTCAAAGTCGTCAAGAACAAGGTCGCGGCGCCGTTCCGCCAGGCCGAATTCGACATCGAGTACGGCGAAGGCATCTCCCGCGAGGGCGGTCTGCTCGACTTCGGAATGGAGCAGGACCTGGTCCAGAAATCGGGCTCGTTCTTCTCCTACGGGGAGGTCCGTCTCGGCCAGGGCCGCAACAACGCCAAGCAGTTCCTGGTCGACAACCCGGAGCTGGCCGCTGAGATCGAAGGCAAGGTTCGGGCCGCTCTCGGGATCGACGGCGAGCAGGCTGAAGACACGGCTGTGCCGCCCCCGGTGCCGGAGGCGCAGGCCGCCTGATCTCAGACTGCCGCGGAGTCGTCCTGACGGATAGAGTTCCGCCCCCTTCGTCATGCACGGCAACGAGCTCCTCTTCTACATCTTTGGCATCGGCCTGGCCGTCTCGGCCGTGGTCTTCAGCTTTCTCGGCCTGAAAGTCAAGAACTTTCCGGGCCGGGCGTTCCCGGCTGTGATCGCCTGGTTCGCGATCCTCGCGATCGGCGCGACCACCTTCTCCGTCCTCCACGCGCAGGACGAGGAACAGGCGAAAGCGGCCGAGAACGAGATAGCGAACGAAGAGTTCGAAGCCGACGCCGAGGACGCCCAGGCCGGGGAAGCCGCGGAAGCCGAAGGCTCCGGCGATGCCAGCCAGCCCGGCGAAGGCGAGGGCGAAGTCGAAGGCGAGGTGCAGGAAGGCGGGGGCGAAGCGCAAGGTCCCGGCGGCACCCTGCGGCTCGCCGCGGATCCGGCTCAGATCGCCTACGACACGACCGAGCTGACCAGCAAACCGGGCAAAGTCACGATCGACTTCGACAACCCCGCCCCGCTCGAACACGACGTTGCGATCGAAGACGAGAGCGGCAAAGAGATCGCCGCCACCGAAGTCATCACCGAAAGCGAAGCTTCGGTCGAAGCCGACCTCGCCGCCGGCACCTACACCTTCTTCTGCACCGTCCCGGGACACCGCGAAGCCGGCATGGAAGGTGTACTGACGGTGCGCTAGCGGCGCATCTCGGAGTCCTCGGTCGCTCACGTGCAGAGCACGCTTCGCTCCCTGCGTCCACCGATCTGCTTGCTATCGCGCCGTCAGTACTCTGAAGGCGCATGAAGACTTTCCACGTCACCACCTTCGGGTGCCAGATGAACGTGCATGACTCCGAGCGGATGCGGGGGATGCTGGCTTCGCTGGGCTACGACGAGGCGGCGAGCCGGGAAGAGGCGGACCTGATCCTCTTCAACACCTGCTCGATCCGGGAGTCGGCCGACAGCCGCTTCATCGCCCATCTCGGCGAGGCGAAGCGGCTGAAGACGGAAGACCCGGAGCGCGTCGTCGGCGTCGGCGGCTGCTGGGCGCAGTCGGTCAAGGAGGAGGTCTTCGAGCGGTTCCCGTTCGTCGACGTCGCCTTCGGGCCCGGCCAGATCCACAAGCTGGCCGAGTTCCTCACCTCCGACTCGCTGACCGCGCAGGGCTACTTCGAGTTCGAGGACTTCTCCGGCCACCTGCCGACCCGGCGCGAGCGCGAGTTCCAGGGCTGGCTGCAGATCTCCCAGGGCTGCAACTGCCGCTGCTCCTACTGCATCGTCCCCTCGACCCGGGGCCGCGAGGTCAGTCGCGATCCGGCCGAGCTGATCCTCGAGGCGGAGGCACTGGCCGCCGACGGCGTCCGCGAGGTGACGCTGCTGGGCCAGAACGTCAACAGCTACGGGCGCGACCTCCCGAAAGAGAGCCGGATCGGCTTCTCGGAGCTGCTCGCCCGTGTCGACGCGATCGAGGGGATCGAGCGGATCCGCTACACGAGCCCGCACCCGAAGGACATGAAGGAGGACGTGATCCGGGCCCACGCCGAGCTGCCGGCGCTCTGCGAGCAGATCCACCTGCCGCTGCAGTCGGGCTCCAGCGCGATCCTCAAACGGATGCGGCGAACCTACGACCGTCAGCGCTACATGGACCGGGTGGCGCTGATCCGCGAGCACGTCCCCGACTGCGCGATCACCACCGACATCATCGTCGGCTTCCCCGGCGAGACCGAGGCCGACTTCGAGGAGACGATGGAGGTCGTCGAGGAGGTCGGCTACGACGGCGCCTTCACCTTCATCTTCTCGCCGCGGCGGGAAACCGAGGCGGCGACGATGGAGGGGCAGCTGCCGCACCCGGTCAAGGTCGAGCGCATGGAACGGCTGGTCGAGCTGGTCCAGCGCCGCGCCAGCGAACGCGCGCAGCGCTTCGTCGGCCGCACCATGGAGGTGCTGGTCGAGGGCTCCAGCCGCACCGACCAGACCAGGCTGCGCGGCCGCACCCGCCACAACAAGGCGGTCAACTTCGAGGGCACCGCGGCCGCCGGCGATCTGGTCGAGGTGACGATCGAGAGCGCCACCTCGCAGACCCTCAGCGGCAGCGAGCGGCTCCTGAGCCGCGCTTCTTGAGGGTCCTCGGCATCTTCGGCCCCACCGGGGTGGGGAAGACCGGCGTCGCCGTCGAGCTGGCGGAGCTGCTGCGCGAGCGGGGCGAGGACCCGGTGGCGATCAACTGCGACGCCCTGCAGGTCTACGAGGGGCTGGGCACCCTGACCGGCGTCGCCGACGCCGACCAGCGGGCCCGGCTCGAGCACCGCCTGCTCGAGTTCGTGCCGGTCACCGCCGACTTCAACGTCGGCGACTACATGGCTCTCGCCCACGCCGAGGTCGACGCCGCCCTGGCGGCGGGGCGCCGCCCGATCGTGGTCGGCGGCACCGGCCTCTACCTGCGGGCGGCGCTCGCCGACCTCTCGCTGCGCAAGGCGCCCCCCGAATCCACCGAGTCGGAGCTGTGGTCGCCCGAGACCCGCCACCCGACGGCGATCTTCGGGCTCGACATGGACCGCCAGCGGCTCTACGAGCGGATCGACGCCCGCACCGAGGCGATCGTCGCCGCCGAGGCCATCGAGGAGGTCCGTCGCGCCGACGCCCTCGGCCCCGGCCGCACCGCCCGCAAGGCCCTCGGCTTCGACGAGCTGCTGGCCGGCGACGTCGCGACGATGCAGCAGCGCTCGCGCAACTACGCCCGTCGCCAGCTGACCTGGATGCGCAAGATCCCCAACCTTCGGATAATCGACCGCACCGACCTCAGCGACCGCGAGGTCGGCTTGCGCATTAGCAATCTCCTGCAACCGGAAGGAAGGTCTTGAAGTTCGAAAAGTGGCAGGCGCTGGGCAACGACTACCTGATCGTCGAGGCCGACCGGCTCCCCTGGGAGCTGACCGAAAAGCGGGTCGAGTGGCTCTGCGACCCTCATTTCGGGGTCGGTGGGGACGGGGTGCTGCTGCTCTCGCGCAGCGATGACCCCGAGTTCGTCGCCGATCTGCGGATCTTCAACCCCGATGGCTCCGAGGCGGAGCTGTCCGGGAATGGCGCTCGCGAGGCGATCCTCTACCTACGCCGCCACGGCTGGACCGACGCCGACGAGTTCGCGATCAGGACCGTCGCCGGGCCGATCCGGCCGACGATCACCGGCGAGCTGACCTGCTCGGTCGACATGGGCAGCGCCTCGACGACCTCCAAGGACTTCCCATCGGGCGGGGAGGACGGCCGCGGCACGCTCAGCGCCGCCGGGCGGGAGTGGGAGTTCCAGCACGTCTCGATCGGCAACCCGCAGTGCGCGATCGTCGTCGGCGAGGAGCTCGAGGACCTCGACCTGGGCGAGATCGGACCCGGGATCGAAGGCCACGAGCTGTTCCCGAACCGCACCAACGTCAGCTTCCTGGCGATCGACGGCAGCCGGGTCCGGGCGCGGATCTTCGAGCGCGGGGTGGGGGAGACGCTCTCCTCGGGGACCGGCGCCAGCGGCGCCGCGATCACCGCCTTCCTGCGCGGCGCTGCCAGCCCGATCGTCGTCGAGCTCGACGGCGGCGAGCTCGAGGTCGAGATCGGCGAGGACCTAGCGGTGCGGCTGAACGGCTGGGCCGAGCCGGTCTACGCCGGCGAGCTCTCGCCGGAGCTCGTCAAGGCGCTCGGCGAGCCAGACGAATAGATTTCCGCGCCCGTGGCGATCGCAGAACCCTCAAACCGCCTGCAGGCAATCCCTCCGTATCTCTTCGCCGAGCTGGAGAAACGGATCGCCGACAAGCGCGCCGCCGGCATCGACGTGATCAGCCTCGGGATCGGCGATCCCGACCAGCCGACCTACGACTACGTCGTCAAGGCGATGCAGTCCGCGGTCGGCGACCCGGCCACCCACCAGTACCCCAGCAACCGCGGCCGCGACGACTTCCGCCAGGGCTTCGCCGAGTTCTACGACCGCCGCTTCGGGGTCGAGATCGACCCCGGCAGCGAGGTGATTCCGGCGATCGGCGCCAAGGAGTGCATCTACAACCTTTGCTTCGCCTTCCTCAACCCCGGCGACGTCGCCCTCGCCGCCGACCCCGGCTACCCGGTCTACACCGGCGGCCCGATCCTCGCCGAAGCGACCCCGGAGCTGCTGCCACTGGTTCCCGAGCTGGGCTTCGTGCCCGACCTCGGCGCGATCCCCTCCGAGGTCGCCGCCAGGGCGAAGCTGATGTTCCTCAACTACCCGAACAACCCGACCGGGGCGGTCGTCCCCGACGGGTTCTTCGAGCTGGTCGTCTCCTTCGCGCGCGAGCACGAAATTCTCGTCGTCCACGACTGCGCTTACACGGAGACCACCTACGACGGCTACGTGGCGCCCAGCTTCCTCGCCACGCCCGGCGCCAAGGAGGTCGGCGTCGAGGTCTTCTCGCTCTCCAAGGGCTACAACATGACCGGCTGGCGCTGCGGCGCGATCCTCGGCAACCCCGAGGCGATCCAGACCTACTGGCGCCTCAAGACCAACATCGACTCCGGCCTCTTCGAGGCGGTCCAGATCGCCGGCATCGAGGCCCTCAATGGACCCCAGGGTTCTCTGGAGCGGATGAACGAGACCTACACGCGCCGCCGCGACCTCGTCGTCGCCGCCCTGCGCGAGATCGGCGTCGAGGTCACCGCCCCGAAGGGCACGATCTACGTCTGGGCCCCGGTCCCCGCCGGCCACACCTCCACCTCCTTCGCCGAGATGGTCCTCGAGGAGGCCGCGGTCGTCGTCTCGCCCGGCTCGATGTTCGGGGCCGGCGGCGAGGGCTTCTTCCGGATCTCCCTGACCGCTGCCGACGAGCGCATCGAAGAGGCCGTCGAGCGGCTCCGCCAGCACCTCGCCTGAGCTGACTCAGGCGGCTTCGCGTTCGGCGCGCTTGCGCCAGTAACGGTCGAGGCCGGGCCACTGGTAGGCGGTCGGGACCGCCTGCAATAGCTCCGCGATCGAGTCCTCGCCGAGTCCTTCGGAGCTCATCTGGGCGCGGATGCGGCGCTGCAGGTCAGCCTCGTAGATCTCCCGGGAGGAGCCCTCGACCAGCTCGGCCTCCTCGCGCAGGCGCGCCCTGACGGTCTCGAGATGGCCCGGCACGTCCTCCTCGACGGCTCCGAAGTGGGTGAGGGCGAGGCGCTCGGGGCGCCATGACTCGATGGTCGCGAGCGACTCCAGCCAGGTCTCCACGTCGATGTCGGGCGGCGGCGTCGGCGGCATCACCAGGTCCGAAGGGGGGATCCGGCAGGCGGCGACGTCCCCGGTAAACGCCGTCCCGCTCTCCTCGTGCAGATAGGCGACGTGGTGGGAGGCATGCCCGGGCGTGTAGGCGACCCGCATCCCCAGCACCGACTCGCCGCCGCTCAGCGCGGTGACGTTTCGCTCCGGCACCGGCAGAATCTTCCCCCACAACCGCTCCATCTCATCCCCGTAGAGCCGCTCGGCACTGGCCAGCAGCTTCGACGGATCGATCAGATGCGGCGCCCCCCGCTCGTGCACGTAAACCTCGAGATCGGGCCACTTCCGCACCAACGCCCCGGTCGCCGCCGCGTGATCGAGATGAATATGAGTCAACAGCACCGCCCTGGGCCGCTCGCCACCGATCGCCTCGATCACCGTCGACAGCGACGACTCCGGCCCCGGATCGACCAGGACGCCGTCCACCTCCCAGCACCCGATGACATGGGGCCGCCCCAGATGCATCACGTCGATCACCCGCATCGCCGGCAGCCTACGCGAGTCGGGGGAGGACTCGACGGAGCCTCCCCGCTGTTGCGACGGCGAGTCCTCCCCCGACTCGCCTACGCAGCAGGGGAGGGGAAGCGGTCGTCCGCTTCCAGCGTCTGCCGCATCCCTTCTTCCATCCCTCTGGGCGAGTACCCGAGCTCCCGTGCCGCCTTGTCGTAACTCGCCCAGAACGTCACCTTGTCGGCGGAGGAGATCAGCTCCCGCAGGTTCGGCGGCTGCCCGATCAGTTTGCCGACCAGGGGCCCGATTGGCGTCAGCGCCTTCATCAACCCCGCCGGCAGCGTTCCGCGCGGAGGCTTGCGGCCGCTGACCTTGGCGACCAGATCGATCGCCTCGCGCATCGTCGTCACCGGGCCGCTGATCACGTAGGTCTCGCCCAGCTGGCCCTTGTCGAGGGCGAGGAGGATGCCGCCGGCGATGTCCTCGACGTGGGTCAGGCAGATCCCCAGCTCCGGGAAGGGCAGCAGCGGCAGCTTGCCGGCGAAGAATTCTTCGAGCAGGCCGGCGACCTGGGAGGTGTCGCCGGGGCCGTAGACGCCGCCCGGCTGGACGATCACCGCCGGCAGGCCCTGCTCGGCGATCATCCGGTCGACGATCTTGTGGGCCTCGAGCTTGGTCTCCTCGTAGTAGGAGGTGAAGCCGGTCTCGGGGTTCTCGTAGGTCTCGTCGACGACCTGTTTGTGGGTGTCCCCGAAGACGCCGACCGTGGAGACGTAGACGATGCGAGGCACCTTTGCCTCCAGCGCCACCCGCATCACCCGCTCGGTGCCGGCCACGTTGGCCTCCCACATCGTCGGGCGCTGCTTCGCGGGGATGCCGACCTCGTACATCGCGGCGGCATGGATGACGGCGTCGCAGCCCTCCATGCCAGTGCGCAGCGCCGCCTCGTCGCCGAGGTCGCCGCTGACGAGCTGGCAGCCGAGGGCGCTCACCTTGGCGCCCTTCTCGGCGCTGCGGGCGAGGCAGACGACCTCCTCGCCGCGCGCACGCAGCTGGCGCACGACCTCGCCGCCGATGAACCCCGTCCCCCCGGTCACGAAGACCTTCATGGTCGCCAACCCTATCCGTCCCGGGCCGACGCCTACAATCGGCCTGAGTGAATCGTTCGCGAAACGGCCGCAGCACGCAGACGCGCAACGGCGCCGGCGGCGCGGGCGTCTCGAACCCGCGTGCCCGCCAGCGGGCACTGGCGATCGGCATCGTCGACGGTTCCGAGCGCGACGAGCCGCTCGCCGAGCTGAAGGAGCTGCTGCGCACGGCTGGGGTCGCCACCGCCGGGGTCGCGACCCAGCAGCGCCCGCAGCCGGACCCCGACCGTTACTTCGGCCGCGGCCGGCTGGAAGAGCTGAAGCGCGAGATCAAGGCCCGCGACGCCAACCTGGTCGCCTGCGACGACGAGCTGGCGCCGCGCCAGGAGCGCAACCTCGAGGCCGCACTCGGGGTGCCGGTGATCGACCGCACCGCGGTGATCCTCGACATCTTCGCCGACCACGCCCACTCCGCCGAGGGAAAGCTCCAGGTCGAGCTGGCGCAGCTCGAATACAACATGGCCCGCATGCGGGGCCTCTGGACCCACCTCGAGCGGCTCGGCGCCGGTCGTATGGACGGCGGCATCGGCACCAGGGGCCCGGGCGAGACCCAGATCGAGACCGATCGCCGCCTCGCCCGCAACCGGATCGCGGCGCTGCGCCGTCGCCTCGTCCGGCTGGAACAGAACCGCGGCGTGATGCGCTCCCGGCGCGACGCCTCCTCGCTGCCGCGGGTCGCCCTCGCCGGCTACACCAACGCCGGCAAGTCGACGCTGCTGAACGCGCTGACGGGGGCCGAGGTCAGCGTCGGCAACCGCCTCTTCCACACCCTCGACCCGACCACCCGCAGCTTCGAGCTCTCCGGCCGCGACTACCTGCTGACCGACACGGTCGGCTTCATCGAGAAGCTGCCGCATCAGCTCGTCGAGGCCTTCAAGGCGACCCTCGAGGAGACCGTCCTCGCCGACCTGATCCTGCACGTGGTCGACGCGGCGGCGCCCGAGGAGCGCCGGCTCGCCGACATGCGCGCCGTCGACGCCGTTCTCGAGGAGATCGGGGCGGGGGAGAAGCCGCGCCTGCTGGTCCTCAACAAGGCCGACCTGCTCGACGCGGACGCCCGCGAAGAGACCGGGATCGAGCACCCTGAGGCGACGCTGGTCTCGGCCGTCGAGGGCGAGGGACTGGGCGAGCTGCGCGAGGCGATCGAGGCGGCCTTCGCGGAGACCCTGGCCGAGGTCGAGCTGCTGGTGCCTTACACCGAGGGCGGTCGCCTCAACGAGCTGCACGAACTGGCCGGGGACCTGGAGCGGACCGAGCGCGAGGACGGAGTGCTGGTGCACGCGCGGGTCCCGGTTGCGGAGCTGCATCGGTTTGACGATTTAGCTGTTGCGTGAGGGTTGCGGGAGGGCCGGGTGAGGGTCCTCCGTCGCAACAGCGGGGAGGCTCCGTCGGAC
>CAMPIP010000033.1 GCA_946886425.1 uncultured Actinomycetes bacterium | reverse complement strand
GCTGCCGCAGGGTGTCGCGGTCGACGGCGATGTAGCGCATCGGCTCGGTGGCGACGGCGGTGAGGAAGACGGTCTGCCCGGAGAGCAGGTTCATCTCGCCGAGGAAGCCGGCGGCGCCGTGGCGGACCACCTCGCGGCCGCCGCCGTCGAGGATCGCGGCCTCGCCCTCGAGGATGGCGATCAGCGGGTAGGTCGCGTCGCCGATCTCGAACAGCTTCTCGCCGACCGCGGCGGTGCGCTCCTCGCCGAACTGGGCCAGCTTCCGCAGCTGGTCCGGCGAGAGGACCCGGCCGGTCGGGCCTACTCCCTCCACGCCTCTCCCACGAAGGCGGCCAGCTCGGCGTCGAGGCGCTCGGGCGAGAGCCGCCACTCGATCACCGACTCGGCCTCGACGAGGCGGGCGTTGGGCAGCTCTTCGATCAGCATCCCGGCGTCGCTGAACGGGTGCAGGGGGTCGCGCGGGTGGCCGACGACCAGGGCCGGCAGCTCGATCTGGCGGCGCAGCTCGCGGTGGGGCGCGGTCTCGCCGAGCAGCAGCCCCTGCAGGACGGCGAGCGAGGGGCCGGGGCGCTGGCGCACGAAGTCGAGCAGCAGGTCGGGGAGGAAGCCGGTGCGGGGGACCGCCGAGGTCAGCCGCGAGACGACCTCCAGTGCCGGCCGGCCGAAGCGCAGGCCGAGCATCACCGGCGTGAAGGTGGCGGCGACGACGGTGAGGGCGTTGTCGAGCACCGGCATCTCCAGGAACAGGCCCTTGAGCAGGTCCGGCTGGCGGACCGCCAGCTCCAGGGAGACGTTGGCGCCCAGGGAGGTGCCGCCGACCACCGCGGCGCCGACTCCGAGGTGCTCGATCAGCGCCGCCACCTGGCGGGCGAACAGCGGCATCGAGTAGAGGCGCAGGTCCTCGGGGCGGTCGGAGCGGCCGTGGCCGAGTAAGTCGACGCAGATCGCCCGCTTGCCGCGCTCGGCCAGGGCCGGGCCGAGGTGCTCGAACATGTGGCGGTTCATCAGCAGCCCGTGGACGAGCACGACGACCTGCTCGCCCTCGCCGTAGCTGTCGTACTCGATCCGGTGACCCTCGTAGTGGAACTCGCCCATCGCCCGGGCAGCCTAGCCGGGCGCGTTCGCTAGCTTCGCGAGAGCAGGCCGACGAGGACGAAGTAGCCGACCAGGTAGAGCCGTTTGCCGTCGGAGACCATCGGCGTGTAGCCCGCCTGCTTCATGCGGAAGACGCGCTTGTGGGTCTTCGCGTCGAGGCCGACCGTTTCGTCGGTCTTGAAGCTGGAGGTGTAGACGGTGCGGCCGATTACGGTCGCGGTGCCGGGGACGGGGCCGCCGACGTCGTAGTGCCAGCGCGGCTTGCCGGTGCGGGCGTCGAGCGCGTAGAAGCTGCCGTTTTCGGCGCCGATGTAGACGCTCGGCGGGGTGCCGGGGACCCGGGCGACGGCGGGCGAGCCGTAGACCGGGCCGCCGGCGTCGAAGGACCAGTCGACCTTGCCGGTCTCTTCGTCGAAGGCGTAGACGGTGCCGTCGTCGCGGGCGGCGTAGACGCGTCCGAAGCCGACGGCGGGGGAGGAGAAGAAGCCGCCGCGGCCGAACGGCGCCACCTTGCTGGTGTTGGTCCGCCAGACCGGCTTGCCGCTGTCGGCGTCGAGCGCGTAGACGCCGCTCTCGTAGTCGGCCGTGAAGACGCGGCCGTCGTGGTAGCTGGGGCTGGCTTTGATGGCGCCGGGCGCGTCGAAGCTCCAGCGGGTCTTGCCGCTGTCGGCGTCGAGCGCAAGCAGCTTCCTGGTGTCCGTTCCCAGATAAAGCGTGCCGTCGACCGCGAGCGGCGAGGATTCGAGGTGGGCGTCGAACTTGCGGACCCAGACCTTGCGCCCGGTCCCCGCGTCCCCAGCCGCCAGGTGCCCGGTCAGGAACGCCCCGTAGACCTTTCCGTCGTAGTAGACCGGCGCCGTGACGAAGTTCGGCTTGCCCTTGTCACTGGGCCGGATCTTCAGTTCCCAGAGCACCTTCCGGTCCGCCAGTCGCACCGCTTTCCCGTTCCCGTACTTGTTGATCACATAGGCGACCCCGTCATCGATCGCCGGCGGGAACTCCAGCAGCGCGTGCGTGTTGATCTGCCAGCCCTCCTTCAGCGGCGGTTCCAACAGCCCCGTTTCCGCCGGCAGGTAATGCGTCCGCTCCGGCACCCGCCCGAACTGCGGCCAGTCCACGAACCCGGCATTGGCCGGCGTCACCTTTTCCAGCTCCATCAGCGCGGGCCCGCTCGAATCCGAATCGCTGGAGCTCGACCCGCAGCCGGCCGCGAGAAGCCCGGCAAGGCCCAGCAGCAGGCAGGCGAGGATGGCGAGGCGGCGGTCTCGGGCAGGCATCGGCAGGCAGTATCGGCGCTTCCGGCCGCTTCGTTGAGCCCCCGGCAAAGCGGCGGACGGGAATCGAACCCGCGTCATCAGCTTGGAAGGCTGAGGCTCTACCGTTGAGCTACCGCCGCGCGCAGAGGGAGCGTAGCCGCCCGCCCGCCGATCCGTCAGAATGCAAGACCCCAACGGGGAGTGGCGCAGTCTGGTAGCGCACTCGGCTGGGGGCCGAGCGGTCGCAGGTTCAAATCCTGTCTCCCCGATGTAGACAATAAGCTTCGACGAGTTGTGATCCGGGGGCGCCAGGTCAAGCGAAACGCGAAGCGCTTCCCGGCGGACTTCATGTTCCAGCTGACCAAACCGAGGCGGAAGCTCATTCGAAGAGCTTCAGTAGCGGCTCGATCAGCTGGAACGCCAGATCTTCGAAGCGCTACGGCAGTTGATCGCGCCGCCGCCCAGCACGAAGTGCCCCATCGGGTTCAGGTTTCGTGAGGGCGACGAGTAGCCGGGCTGTAGGCCAGCGCCTTGACGCGGTTCAAATACCGTCACCCGCGATCGAGAAGCGGGGTCTTCGTCGTCCGCGGGCGGCAGGTGATGCTTGATGAGGATCAAGACGAGGCTGCGGCTTTGAGGTCGCAGATTGCGACCTCAAACGCTGGTCCGCCGCAACTAAAACGGCCGGTTGGCTTCAGGGTTCGGGAGAGGATGAGGCACCCCGTGGGCTTGTGGCCTTGGGCAATTACTCACACGAGCAGCGCGATCGCATTGCCACCGGTCCCGCCGATCGCCGTTTCGAGTGCCTCCGCGCCTTCCGCGAGCCCGTAGGTCTCGCCGACGGAGATCGCAAGCTCGCCATTGCCGAGCCGTTCGGCCATGCGCCCGAGCCGGGCCCCGTCGGCCTCCACATAGACGTCGGCGATCGTCACCCCGCGCTCCGGCGGCGGTGGAGCGCCGGTGATCGTGGCTAGCCGCCCGCCGTCGGAGAGGGCGGACAGGGCATCCTGCTCACCGCCAGGCGCGGCATTGATTGCTGCCGGTACGCCGTCCCTGCCCGCCCATTCCCGGACCGCGGTGGGCCAGCCGTCCTCGTGGTAGTCGAACACGGTGCCGATTCCGAGCTCCCGGAGTCGAGCAGCGCTCCGCGGGCCAGCCGTTGCGGCGACTTCTACTCCGCTTACCGCCGCCAGCGCCGCGATCAGCTGCCCGGTGACCCCGCCGGCACCGTTGACGAGTAGTCGGCCGCCAGGTGAATCCCCCATCGCGGCGCGGAGCGCCTGGTCGGCGGTCAGCGCCGGAACCGGAAACGTTGCCGCCTCCTCCCACGACACAGCGGCCGGCTTCGCAGCCAGCAGATCGGCGCCCACCAGCAAGTGCTCGCTCCAGCAACCCTGCTCCAGCATGGGAACGGGATGGGTCATCACCTCGTCACCGACCGTCCACCCGTCGCGTCCGGCTCCAACGGCAGCGACCGTCCCTGCCGCCTCGACGCCAAGCGCCGCCGGCGGCCGCAGTCCCACCTCCCACGATCCGAGCCTGACCAGGTCATCCCAGGGCGAGACCCCCGCGGCGCGCACCGAGATCAGCACCTCACCAGGACCGGGTGGACGCGGATCCGGGAGCGACAGCTCCCGCAGCTCGCCACCGAACCGCTCGATTCCAGCGCCCCTCATGAAGTCTCCGGCATGTCTCCAGAGTACGCCAGCTCACGCGTGGCGCGGTCGGGTTGGCCGATCGCTACGGCGTCGAGACGAGCGAAGCCTCGATCAGCGGCGCGCGGTTCAGATGCCATCCAGTCAAGGCGATTGCACGATTCCCTCGCATGGCTTCGCATAGTCAGTCGCGGGGCGCCGGAACAAGCGCCGACCGCGAACCTATGCGGGGCGATGCGGGGCGATCCCGTGATACCAAGTGATATTCGCCGCGCCCCGCGACTGATATCGCCGGCCGCCCGCGCGGGCCACGGACGGCCGATGAGTCCAGCGGAATTCCGCGACATGCACCCCGAGACGCAGAACCAGAACGTATCCCACCGCTTCCGGATCTCGGCCGAAGTCGGTTGTATCGAGCGGCGAGCAATTGGGCGATGCGGCACCGACCCCGAGCATCCGGGCTTCGGCTACTACGCCCGCGACTATGCAGAGGGAACCGTGATCCGATTCCTGAGGATCGATCCCGATCCCAGTCGCGCACCAGCCCGCGTAGCCCCGCGCCGCGATGTCCGCGGCCGAGGGACCTCGTCTAACCGGAGGCAACGGACAGAGCCGCCGCCGGCTCCCGGCTAGCATCAGGGCATGACCCTCTTCGGTCAGGAGCATGTGGATCGCTACCGCGCCACCGATGGTGCCGAGGGTCACGACTGGAACGGGACCCAGACGCTGCTGCTGACGACCACCGGGCGACGCACTGGCGAGGAGCGGACGACGCCGCTGATCTACGGGCGCGACGGGGACGACTATCTGGTCGTCGCTTCGAAGGGCGGCTCTGACGAGCCGCCGGCTTGGTATCTCAACCTTGCCGCGAAGCCGGAGGTCGGCGTGCAGGTGAAGGGGGATCGCTTCCGTGCCCGGGCCCGCACCGCGAGCGCCGAGGAGAAGGCGCGGATGTGGAAGACGATGGTCGCCGAGTGGCCGAGCTACGACGACTACCAGGCGAGCACCGAGCGCGACATCCCGGTTGTCGTGCTCGAGCGTCTCTAGGACGTCGGTCGCTTGTGGGAGGGTCGGCCGGTGGCGCGGCGGATCTCAGTCGGGGTAATCGGGGACTTCGACCCGGGGTTCCCACCGCACCCGGCGACGAACGCGGGACTGGAGCACGCTGCGTCGACGCTCGGCGTCGGAGTTGACGTTCGCTGGCGCGGGACGGAGGCGCTCGCCGACGCCGACCTCGCCGCCACCCTTGTCGAGGATGCCCTCTGGTGCGCCCCCGGCAGCCCGTACCGGAGCCTCGACGGCGCCCTGCGGGCGGTCCGCTTCGCCCGCGAGCGGGACGTGCCGCTGCTCGGGACCTGCGGCGGCTTCCAGCACATAGTCCTCGAGTTCGCCCGCAACGTGCTCGGCTTCGCCGACGCCCAGCACGCCGAGTACGACCCCTACGCCTCGGAGCTGTTCGTCACCGAGCTCGCCTGCTCGCTCGCGGGCAAGGAGATGACCGTCTCGCTGGCGCCCGGCTCGCGGGCGGCCGGCTTCTACGGCCGCGCCGAGACGACCGAGCGCTACTACTGCAACTTCGGCCTCAACCCGGATCACCAGCGGCGGCTCGACGAGGGCGGGCTGCGGGTGGTCGGGGTCGACCAGGACGGCGAGGCGCGGGTCCTGGAGCTGCCCGACCGCCGCTTCTTCGTCGCCACCCTGTTCGTGCCCCAGCTCAACTCCGCGCCCGGGGCGCCGCATCCGCTGATCGTCGCCCTCCTGCGCGCGGCGATGGCTCGAGCTTCTCGACTGAGACCCGGTTGCCGATCCCGTCGCCGGGCGGGCTCATCGAGTTGAGCGCCTCGTCGATAGTGCAGCTTTTCGCGGTTGGCGGGTAGGTTCATCCCAGGCGTTTTGGGATCGGCGAGCAAATAGGAGGAGTGGCGATGCGCAACTGGGACCTGAAGGCGGTCGAGGCGGAACCCCACAAGCCGGAGATCCTCGCTTCGGCGGAGGACGCGCGGACGATCGCGCTGCGGCTGCCGGCAGGGGAGGAGATGCAGGAGCACGAGGTACACGAGCGCGCCCGCCTGGTCGTCATCGATGGCGAGGTGGAGGTGTCGCCGGCCTCGGGCCAGGCGATCGTCGCCGGTCCTGGCCACCTCTTCGAACTCGACCCCGGCGAGCGCCACACCGTCGCCGCCCGTTCTGACGCGATTTTGCTGCTCGTCCTCAGTCCCTGGCCCGGCGACGGCCACCCAGGCGCGATGACGCTCGCCGAGAAGGCCGAAGCGCGCGAGCGCGCCGCCGAGCGCCCGCCGGCCTAGCTGGAGGTGGTCCAGAGCGCCAGCGTCGAGACCAGCGCCGCGGCGCCGAGGGCGAGGGCGACGCTGCCCTGCAGGAGCAGCGCCGCGAGGGCGGCCCCGGCGAGGATCGCCGCGAAGGCGGTGGCGCGCAAGCGCAGGTCGCCCGGTGCCGCGGCGGCCGCCGGCGCGGCCGCGGCGAGCGGGGTGAGCGAGAGGTTGAGGACGGTGGTGGCGAGGTTGGGCCCGCCGACACCGCGCGCGACCGTGTTGCGGAGGCCCATCGTCAGGCAGAGCAGGGCGATCAGGACGTAGGCGGCGGCGTCCTTGGGCGCCGGGTCCGTGAGTAGGGCCAGCAGCGTCGCCGCGGCCAGCAGCACGATCTCGATCGCCACCATCGGCCGTAGCGCGGCCCCCTCGCGCCCGGCCGCCAGCACGACGGCGCCAAGCCCGCCGAGCAGGAAAGCGGCCAGGGCCAGCAATGGCGCTCCCAGCGGGGCCCCGTCAGCGCCGCCGATCCCGAGCCCGAGGAAGATCACGTTGCCGGTCTGCATCGCCGCGAAGACCTGGCCGAGCCCGACGAAGCAGACCGCGTCGACGATCCCGGTCGCGAAGGTGAGGATCAGCAGCGTTCGGGTCGGGTCCTCGCTCACCGTCGCGACGCTAACGCCGCGCCCGGTCAGCTCCGGGCGATGCTGGCCGAAAGCTCCGGCGAGCCGGCGATCGTCTGCAGCACCACGCAGTAGCGCTCGGTCAGCTTCAGCAGGGTGGCGAGCTCCTCCTCGCTGGCCTCGAGCTCGAACTCGAGACGGATGGCGCGGAAGCCAACCGGAGCCTCACGGTCGACGGCGAGGGTGCCGCGGAAGTCGAGATCGCCCTCGGCGCGGACGGCGCCGCCGCCGACCTCGATGCCGAGCGAGGTGGCGACCGCGCGCAGGGTGACGCCGGCGCAGGCGGCGAGCGCCTCGAGCAGCATGTCGCCCGAGCAGAGCAGGGTGCCGTCGCCGCCGGAGGCGGGGTGGAGGCCCGCCGCGGCGACCGCCCGGCCGGTCTCGACCGAGCAGGAGACGCCCTCGCCGAGCGTGCCGGTCGCCGCCAACGTGACCAGGGCGGCCTCCGGCTCGTTCTCGTAGCGCTCCTTCAGCGGCGCCTGCACGGCACGCAGCTCCTCGCGATTCATCCCCTCCATCATCTAGGATCTCGCGCTCCCAAGCGGGATCCCTATGAAGAAGCCCCTCGTCCTCACCTTCCTCGCAGCGCTGCTTGCGCTCGGCCTGCTGGCCGGCTGCGGGGATAGCGACTCGGACTCGGGCGGGGAGACGACGACCGCGGCGGCCTGCGAGCCCGGGCAGTTGGAGACCGTCAGCGACGGGACGCTGACCGTCGCCACCGACAAGCCCGCCTATCCGCCTTACTTCGAAGACGACGAACCGGCCAACGGGGAAGGCTTCGAGAGCGCCGTCGCCTACGCGATCGCCAAGCGGCTCGGCTACCCGGCCGCGAAGGTGAAGTGGACGATCGAGCCCTTCAACTCCTCCTACGCGCCCGGCCCCAAGGACTTCGACTTCGACGTCAACCAGATCTCGATCACCCCGGTGCGCGAGAAAGCCGTCGACTTCTCGGCCCCGTATTACACGGCCAACCAGGCGGTGGTGGCGTTGAAGGACTCCGGCGCCGCCGCGGCCACCTCGCTGGCGGACCTGCAGGACGCCCAGCTGGGCGTCCAGATTGGCACGACCAGCCTCGACGCGGCCGAAGCGGAGATCGACCCGAGCAGCCAGCCGCAGGTCTTCAACAGCTCCAACGACGTTGTCACGGCGCTGAAGAACGAAACGATCGACGCCGTCGTCGTCGACCTGCCGACGGCGCTCTACATCACCGCCGCCCAGGTCCCGAGCGCGACCGTGGTCGGCCAGTTCCCGGCCCCCGGCGGCGACCGCTGGGGTGCCCTGCTGGCCAAGGACTCGCCGCTGACCGCCTGCGTCTCCGACGCGATCGACGAGCTCCGCTCCTCCGGCGAGCTCGAGCGGCTCACCCAGCGCTGGATGAGCCAGGCCGCCGGGGCCCCGCTGCTGCGCTAACGCGGGCGCGGGCTGTTAGCGCCCCTATGGGGGCCGAAAGTGACCGCGTTCGCGCGGGCGCCGTCCCCGGCCGGGGTCAGAATCGCGGCTGGTGTCCGAAGCCGCAGTCATCAGCGATCGCCGCCTCGAACGCGAGGCCGCCAAGCGGCGCCGGGCGCGGCGCGGTCAGGCGATCGCCGCGCTCTCCAGCGTGCTCGTCATCGGCGGCCTGGTGGCGCTGGTCCTCACCAGCCCCGGCTGGCCGACCGTCCGCGAGACCTTCTTCAACTGGTCGGTCTTCAAGGACGCCTTCCCGGAAGTGCTGGGCGGCTTCTGGCTCGACGTGAAGCTGTTCGTGATCGTCGAGGCGGCGGTGCTGGTCGCCGGCCTCGCGATCGCCCTGGTCCGGACCAGCCGTGGCCCGGCGCTCTTCCCGATGCGGTTGCTGGCGACTGTCTACGTCGACCTCTTTCGCGGCATCCCGACGATCCTGCTCGTCTACCTGATCGGGTTCGGCGTCCCGGCCCTGATGCTGGGCGGCCTGCCCACCGAGGGGGTGGTGCTGGGCGGGATCGCCCTCGGCCTCTCCTACAGCGCTTACGTCGCCGAGGTCTACCGGGCCGGCATCCGCTCCGTCCACCGCGGCCAGCGCGACGCCGCCCTGGCGGTTGGCCTGACCGAGGGCCAGGCGCTCCGCCACGTGATCCTCCCGCAGGCGGTGCGACGGATCGCGGCGCCGCTGCTCAATGACTTCGTCGCCCTGCAGAAGGACGTCGCCCTGGTCTCGATCCTCGGCCCGCTGGAGGCCTTCCGCTGGGCTCAGATCATCCAGGGGCAGACCTTCAACTTCACGCCGCTGATCGCGGCGGCCCTGCTCTACCTGGCGGTGACGGTGCCGCTTGCCCGGGTAGTCGACCGGATGGGCGGGCCCGAGGGAGCGGTCCGGTGAACGCCGCGCCAGCGGCGGGCGGGCCGGTCCTGGAGATCCGCGAAGTCACCAAGTCCTTCGGGGAGCGCGAGGTACTGCGCGGGATCGACCTCAGCGTCGCCGAGCACGAAGCGGTCGCCGTGATCGGCGCCTCCGGCTCCGGCAAGTCGACCCTGCTGCGCTGCGTCGACCTGCTCGAGGAGATCGACGACGGCGACGTCCTCCTCGACGGCGAGGTGGTCACCGACCCGGCCGTCTCGGCGGTCTCGGTGCGCCGCCGCCTCGGCCTCGTCTTCCAGGCCTACAACCTCTTCCCGCACCTGACCGCGCTGGAGAACGTCGTCCTCGGCGCCCGCCGCGCCCACGGCGCCTCGCGGGCCGAGGCGGAGGCGCACGGCCGCGAGCTGCTCGGCCGCTTCGGTCTCACCGGCCGCGAGGACGACCGGCCCGACGGGCTCTCCGGCGGCCAGCAGCAGCGGGTCGCGATCGCCCGCGCCTTCGCCGGGCGGCCGCGGGTGATGCTGCTCGACGAGGTGACCAGCGCGCTGGACCCGGAGCTGGTCGGCGAGGTTTTGGCCGCGGTCCGCGACCTCAAGGAGGAGGGGATGACGATGTTGATCGCCACCCACGAGATGAGCTTCGCCCGCGAGGTCGCCGACCGGGTCGCCTTCCTGGACGAAGGCCGGATCGCCGAGCTGGGACCGGCCGAGCAGGTCCTCAGCGAGCCGCGCGACCCCGGGACGCGGCGCTTCCTGGCCCGCCTGCTCGCCGCCGGCCGGGGCTGATCGGCCTCGCGTCATCGTTCGGAAGCCGTAGCTCCGCGGTGTCGCGCCCTCGAAAAAGGCCTTGCCGTAGCGCAATTAATCAATTAATTTGACGCGTCCTAAGGCACGCTGTTATGCTGCCGCGCGCATCGATCATTCAAGGGTTACTGAATGCGTCGTGTCATAGCCCGCACCAGTGCCTTAATCGGTTAAAGGGACGGCGTTGTAAGCCGTAGATCCGGGTTCGAGCCCCGGCTGGTGCATCCGTAAACCAGCGACCGGAAACCGGGGCTATGGGAGTCAACCTCTTCGACCATCTCGACGAAAGCGCCGTCCAGGGCGAGGGCAGGCTGCGTTGGGCGCCGCGCGCCCCGTACCGCCCGCACGAGCGCTACGACCTGATGCTGGTGCCGCGGGTGAAGGGCTGGCGGGAGGACGCCGAGGCGCTGGCCGCCCTGGACCGGATCGCCGCCGACCCCGACGTCGCCGAGGTGGCGCGAGAGGGCGACCAGGTCTGGATGCGCTTGGACCGGGGTTGGGTCGAACGGGTCGGGGCTGCACTGGAGGAAGGCGACGCGGGTGGGGCCGCGCTCGCCGACCTCGCCGCCGGCGAGGGATACGCGGTCTACTTCTGGGGCGCCAACACGACCAAGGCGCTGCACATCGGCCACCTCCGCAACCTCGCGATCGGCCACGCGATCGGGGCCAGCCTCGAGCAGGCCGGCGCCCGGGTCGAACGTCGCAGCTTGATCTGCGACGTCGGCCGCAGCATGGGGGAGGCGATGGCCGGGGTCGTGCAGAGCGGCCGCGACAGCCAGGTATGGCCCGAGGGCGGCGAGAAGAGCGACCACTTCGTCGGCGCCTGTTACGCCGACTACGTCACCTCCGGCCGCGGGCTCGGTCCCGCCGAGGACGGCGCCGAAGACTCCCTGGCCCGCGAGTCCTCGCTCTACAAGGACCGGGCGGACGAGCTGATCATCCGCGTCCTCAGCGGCGACCAGGAGGCGCTGGAACTGTGGTCGAAAACCCGCGCCTGGGTGATCGCCGGCCAGCGCAAGACGCTGTCCCGGCTGGGGATCGCCTTCGACAAGGTGATCTTCGAGTCCGACTTCCTGCCCGAGGTCGCCGAGCTGACCAACCAGGGCCTCGCCGAAGGCAAGCTGGTGAAGCGCTACGGCGACGAGATGGTGATGTACGAGACCGGGCGCGAGGAGCTCGAGGAGATGCCGCTGGTCCGCGCCGACGGGCTGCCGACCCAGCACATGCGGGCGCTCGCCTACTGGGCGGCGGCGCCGGAGCTGGACGACATGGTCTCCCTGCAGGTCTGCGGCAACGAGTGGGTCTCCCACGTCACCTGCCGGCGCCAGCTGATGGACGACCTCGGCGTCGCCAACGGCAACGGCTACGCCAGTCGCAAGGGCGGCGGCCCGCCGACCCACGACGTCTTCCACGGCATGGTCGCCCGCGAGCGGCAGACGATCACCTCCAGCAAGGAAGGGGCGCTGCTGGTCGACGACCTGGTCGAGTGGCTGGACGGCGAGCTCGGCGCCGACGAGGATCGCTCGGCGGTCCGCGGCGCCCACCCCGAGCCGGGACGGATCGCGCCGCAGGTCACGCTCGGCTACTTCCTCCTGCAGCCGAGCACCAAGCGGGTCGACTTCGACCCCGAGAAACTGCTCTGGGAGGACAGCAGCATCGGCTGGGACCTGGCCCGCGCCCAGGCCCACAACGGCGGCAGGGGCAGCCTCGCCGCCGACGTCGCCGCCGAGGACCCCGATTACCGCTTCGCGGTGGTCCAGGCGGAGATGTACCGGCGCCACCTGCGCAGCTCGGTCGAGAAGCTCGACGTGCTGCCGCTGGCCCGCTACGTCTCCCACTTCGCCCGCTGGTACGTCGAGGAGGAGCGGCCCCCCGAGGTGGAACGGGTCGTCGGCGCCGTGCTCGACCAGGGCATCCGCGGCCTGGGGCTGGAGGCGGCCTGATGCGCACCCTGCTGGTCGACAACCACGACTCCTACACGTACAACGTCTTCCACCTGCTGGCCGCGGCCTCCGGCGAGGAGCCGGTCGTGGTCAACAACGACGCGGTCTCCTGGCGGGTGCTCTCGCGCTCGGACTTCGACGCGATCGTGCTCTCGCCGGGGCCGGGGCGGCCGGAACGCTGGCACGACTTCGGCGTCTGCCGCGACATCCTCCGCTACAGCGAGATCCCGGTGCTCGGCATCTGCCTCGGCCACCAGGGGATCGGCAACCTGCTCGAGGGCGGCGTCAACAGCGCCCCGATGCCGATGCACGGCCGGCTCAGCCGGGTCCGCCACAGCGACGCCGGGATCTTCCGCGGCATCCCCCAGGACTTCTCGGTGGTCCGCTACCACTCGCTGGCGATAACCCGGCCGATGGGCCCGGAAGGGCAGGAGGTCGCCTGGGCCGACGACGGCGTCGTGATGGGCATCGAGCACCGCACCAGGCCGATGTGGGGGGTCCAGTTCCACCCCGAGTCGGTCGCCACCGAGTACGGGCGGGCGATCGTCGAGAACTTCTACGCCTTGGCGGCCGGCCATCCTCGCCGCCACTCGCGCGCAGGGGCGCGCGGGACCACC
Organism: uncultured Actinomycetes bacterium; assembly: GCA_946886425.1. The sequence continues at coordinate 3,872 of CAMPIP010000033.1, read as the reverse complement.
AGCCCGGTGGGGGGCGCCCGGCGATCCCAGGCGTCGGGCGCCTCTCGATCGGGTCTGGAGCTGCGCACTCGCTCGTTGGAAGGCGAGCCCGACACCGAGGCGGTCTTCGAACGGCTCTTCGGCGACGCCGACCCGGCCTTCTGGCTCGACAGCGCCGACGCGCCGACGTGGCTCGGTCAGAACACCTACATGGGCGCCAGCGTCGGCGCCGAGCGCTGCCTGTTCAGCTACGACGTCGACGCCGGCGAGGTCGCGGTCGAGCGCGGCGAGGGCGGCGGCGTCGAGCGCGGCACCATCTTCGACCTGCTCGGCCGCAGCCTCCACGAGCACGAGCTGACCCTGACCGGGCCGCTGCAGCCGGGCCTGGTCGGCGGCTACGTGGGCTACCTCGGCTACGAGTGCAAGGCCGACTGCGGCTCGCCGAACGTGCACAGCTCCGACCTCCCGGACGCGATGCTGATGTTCGCCAACCGGATCGTCGCCGTCGACCACACAGGGCGCCGGACGCACCTGATCGCGCTCGGCCGGCCCGACGACCCCGCGGTCGATGCCTGGCTCGACGCCGCCGAAGCGGTGGTCGCCGACGTCGTCGCCGACCCGCCCGCGCCGGCGCCCACGCCGGAGCCGATCGCCGACCATGTCCGCTTCCGCTGCGGCCGCGGAGAGACCCAGTACCTCTCCGACATCGCCCGCAGCCAGGCCGAACTGGCCGCCGGGGAGTCCTATGAGGTCTGCCTCACCGACCAGATCTCCACCGACGCCAGCCCCGAGCCCCTCGCGCTCTACCGGCAGCTGCGCCGGGGCAACCCGTCGCCCTTCTCGGCCTACCTGAAGTTCGGCGAGCGGGCGATCGTCAGCTCCTCGCCGGAGCGCTTCCTCTCGGTCGACCGCGACCGCAAGGTCCAGGCCCGGCCGATCAAGGGGACGGTCTCGCGCAGCGAGGACCCCGCCGAGGACGAGCGCCGCCGCGAATGGCTGCGCGCCGACGAAAAGACCCAGGCCGAGCACCTGATGATCGTCGACCTGCTGCGCAACGACATCGGCCGCGTCTGCGACGTCGACAGCGTCCGCGTCCCCGGCCTGATGACGGTCGAGCCCTACGCGACCGTGCACCAGCTGGTCTCGACGATCGAGGGCGACCTGGAAGCCGGCCGCAGCGCCGTCGAGTGCGTGCGCCACTGCTTCCCCGGCGGCTCGATGACCGGTGCCCCGAAGGAGCGGACGATGGAGATCATCGACGACATCGAGCGCGAGGCACGCGGCGTCTACTCGGGCTCGATCGGCTACTTCGGGCTCGACGGCAACACCGACCTCAGCATCGTCATCCGCACGATCGTGATGCGGCCGGGGCGGACCACGATCGGGGCCGGGGGCGCGATCGTCATGCAGTCCGACCCCCAGGAGGAGTTCGACGAGCTGCTGCTGAAGGCGCGGGCGCCGATGGCGGCGATCGCCGCGACCGTGACCGGCAGCGAGGCCGAGACGGCCTGGAGCGTCGAGCTGGAGCCGAGCGGCGAGGTGGCGGGGGCACGATGACCGAGGCGGCCCCGACCGAGGACCGGGCGGCGGCCCGGGCGGCCACGGCCGGCCCCGGCTGGCGGGTCCGCGAGGCGGGCGCCGACGACGTCGCCGCCTTCGCCGCCGCGGTCGAGGCGCTGCTCGACGAGCTCGGAGGTCGCAAGCCGAGCCCGGAGGAGCTGCGCGGCGAGGTCGAGGCGCTGCTGGCCGCACGCGAGGCCGGCTCGCTGCTGGTCGCCGAGGCCGAGGACGGCGCGATGGTCGGCGTGCTCAGTGCCAGCTGGCAGCGGGCGATCCACGTGCCGGGCGTCTACGCGACGATCCAGGACCTCTGGGTCGACCCCGGGTGGCGCAGCCGCGGGGTCGGCGCCGGCCTGGTCGAGGGGATCGCCTCGCTCTGCCGCGAGCGGGACGTCGCCCGGATCGAGGTCGGCCTGCCGCGCGAGACCTTCGAGGCGATCGCCGCCACCCGGGGCTTCTACGAGCGCAACGGCTTCGCCCACCTGGGGCCGCGGATGCGGAGGCTGCTCGGTGAGTGAGCTGCTGATGGTCGAGCAGCGGCGCGGGCGCGACGTCGCCGACGGCGCCCCCTGGATCCGCGAAGGCGGCCAGCTGATCGAGGGCCAGGACAGCAACCGCCGGCTCGCCGAGCTGCGCAGCGGCCTGCTCTGCCACGGCGCCGAGGCGCCCGCCGCCGCCGACGCGGCCGACGCCGAGGTCGAAGCGGCGCTCGAGGACCTCCACGACCAGGACTACCTCGCGGCGCTCCGGGAGGTGCGCCCGGAGCAGCCGGTCGTCCTCGCCGAGATGTCGGCCCCCGGCCTCGAGCCCGACATCCCGGTCAGCGCCGGCCTCGTCGCCGCCGCCCACGAGGCGGTGCGGACGGCGATCGCCGCCGCCGAGCGAGTCGTCGCCGGCGCCCGCTTCTCCTACGCGGTGTGCCGGCCGCCGGGGCACCACGCCGGCCCCGCCTTCTGCGGCGGCTACTGCTACTTCAACAACGCCGCCGCGGCGGTCCGGACCCTGCGCGAGGCCGGGATCGGGCCGGTTGGGATCCTCGACCTCGACCTCCACTACCCGAACGGGACCTCGGTCCTGGTCGAGGGGATGGAGGACGCGACCCTGCACTCCCTGCACGCCTCCCCGGTCACCAACGTGGCGCCGCGGACGGTGCTGCCGCGGGCCCGCGGCGAACGCGCGGTCGCCTTCGCCGGCAGCCCCGACGCCGTCACCTACCTGGACGTGGTCGCGGCCTCGGTCGAGGCGCTCGCCGCCGACGCCGAGGCGCTGGTCGTCTCGCTCGGCTACGACACCGTCGCCGGCGACCCGCACGGCTCCTGGGCCTTCTCGCCGGAGATCTTCGCCGAGGTCGGCCGCCTCCTCGCCGCGCCCGGCCTGCCGGTCTGCGTGATCCAGGAGGGCGGCTACTCGCTGCCGGTCCTCGCCCCCTGCAGCTATGCCTTCGCGGCGGGCCTGCTCGAAGAGCGCGGTCGTCCTTTGTCCCGGATAGCGCCACAAAAGACGACCGCACCCGGGGAGGCGATCGCGTGAGCGGCCTCGAGCCCTTCCGCCGCCGCCTCGACGCGATCGACGACGAGATCGCCCGCTTGCTCGGCGAACGCTTCGAGATCTGCCGCGAAGTCGCTCTCTACAAGAGCGCCCACGAGATTCCGATGATGCAGCCGGACCGGGTCGCGATCGTCCGCCAGCGCTACCTCGACCGCGGCGCCCAGGCCGAGCTGCCCGAGGACTTCACCGCCAACCTCTTCGACCTGCTGATCGCCGCCACCTGCCGCGAGGAGGACAGGCTGATGGACGAGCTCGCCGCCGGGACCCGGGGGGACGCGGCTTGACCCTGCCGCCCGGCCCGTCGATGCCGCGCGCTTTGCAGGCGATCGGCTGGATGCAGCGCCCGCTCGCCTTCATGGAGCGCTGCCAGCGCCGCTACGGCGACATCTTCACCCTGCGCATCCTCCACTGGGGCGACTGGGTGCTGCTCTGCGACCCCGAGGACGTCAAAACGATCTTCACCGCCGGCGAAAAGGTCGGCGTCGACACCGCCAACCCGATGCTGGAACCGGTGCTGGGGCCGCGCTCGGTGATGCTGCTCGAAGAACCGGAGCACATGAAGCGCCGCAAGCTGATGCTGCCGCCCTTCCACCGCCAGAGCATCGACGCCGACGCGGCGATGATGGCCGAGGTGGCGCGCCGCGAGGTGGGCCGCTGGCCGGTCGGCGAGCCCTTCGAGCTGTGGCCGCGGATGCAGGCGATCACCCAGGAAGTGGTGATGCGCGCGGTCTTCGGCCCCGACCAGGGCCGGCGGCACGCTCTTGAGCGCCAGCGACGCGCCTCCG
>CAMPIP010000032.1 GCA_946886425.1 uncultured Actinomycetes bacterium | reverse complement strand
CTCTGGGGGAACGTGCGCGAAGGCGCGCGGAAATGCAATCCGGTCATTGCCCGAGCTTTAGCTCGGGCTCCAACATCCGAGCTGCGGCCCCTTAGGGGCCGCGCGAATCAGTTCCCCCGGAGGGCAACCGGACCCCTCCCCCGCAGGACCCTCAGTCTGAGTCCGGGGTCCAGAGACCCTCGGATTTGCCGCCCTCTTTGTCCTCTTTCTCGGGCGTCCAAATTTTGTCGGACGCCTCTTTGCGCTCCTGCCGCTCTTCCGCTTCCTCGAGCGGAATCGGCTTCGCGGCATCGGCGACCAGCTCGATCGCTTTGCGGGCGCGGATGTCTTCGCGGACCATCGCCTCGCGGCCGTTCTCGCGGAGGCGGGCGAGGAGTTTCTCGGGTGTGGTGCGTTCGTGTTCGGCGCTGTGGGCGAGGGCCTCGATCATTTCCTCGTCGGAGACCTCGATGTTCTCGGCCTCGGCGATCGCGGTGACGACCGACTCGCGGCGCAGCTCGCGCTCGGCGTCCGGCTTCGATTCCTCGATCAGCTCGTCGCGGGTTTTGCCCTGCATCTGCAGGAAGGCGTTGGGGTCCATGCCGCGCTGGACCAGCTGCCGTTCGGTGTTCTCCCAGCGTTCGGCGGCGCGGGCGTTGACCAGGTCCGCGGGGACCTCGACCGTGGCGGCGGCAACCGCGGCGTCTACGGCGGCGATCCGGAAGTCTTCCTCGGCGCGGCTGCCGAGCGCCTCGCCGACTTTCTCGCGGATGTCGGCGCGCAGCTCCTCGAGCGTGTCGAACTCGGAGGCGTCGGAGGCGAACTCGTCGTCGAGCTCGGGGAGGATCTTCTCCCGCACCTCTTTGACCTTGACCACGAAGGTCGCGTCTTCGCCGGCCAGGTGCTCGGCGTGGTACTCGTCGGGGAAGGTCACCTCGACCCGGCGCTCGTCCCCGGCCTTGGCGCCGGTCAGCTGCTCCTCGAAGCCCTCGATCAGGGAGTTGGAGCCGAGCTCCAGCAGGTAGTCCTCGGCCTTGCCGCCCTCGAAAGCTTTGTCGTCGATCAGCCCCTCGAAGTCGATCAGCAGCGAGTCGCCCTCGGCGGCCTCGCGCTCGACCGGCTCGAGGCGGGCGAAGCCCTCCTGGATCCGCTCGACCTCGCGGTCGACGACGTCGTCGGGGACCTCGTTCTCTTTCCTACCGACCTCGAGGCCCTTGTACTCGCCGAGCTCGGCCTTGGGACGGACCCCGACCTCGAACTTGAAGGCGAGCGGCTGGCCCTCGTCCTCGGGAGTCGTCGTCATCTCGATATCGGGGTCGCCGATCGGGGTGACGCCGGTGTCGAGCAGCGCCTTTTCGTACCACTCGGGCAGCGAGTCCCGGATCGCCTCCTGGAGGACGGCGCCGAAGCCGATCCGCTGGATCACCAGCGAGGGCGGCGTCTTGCCCTTGCGGAAGCCGGGCATCCGCATCTCCTTCGCCATCGCGCGGGCGGCGCGGGCGGCGGCGCGGTCGACGTCCTGGGCGGGTACCTCGACCTCGACGCTGACGCGCGAGTCGGGCAGCTCTTTGACGGAGGTCTGCATCGGGGACGGGTGACCCTAGAGGATCAGCGGCGCCGTCGAGCCGCCGCGGTGCGCAGCGCGACCCCGAAGTCGATCGCGAAGGAGAGGCCGCGTCCGACCGGCCCGGTGACCAGCCATGCCCGGGCCCTTTCGAGGGGGCTATTCATTCGCGTATTCCAGCAGGGAGCTGTCGACCAGCCACTCGACCGGGGCGTGGTCGTCGCTGTAGATCTCGCCGCCGGGCAGCCGCGGCGCCAGTGCCGCCGCGGCCTCGCGGGCGAGCGGGCGCAGCCGCGGTGGCAGGGCCCCGGCGTTGCCGGCGAGCCGGGCCGCGGAGAGCTCGCGGCCGCCGCCGACCAGCAGCGTGTTGGTCGGCTCGATCGGGTAGCGAAGCACCCGCGGGAAGGCGGTCGCCATCGTCCTCCCCAGCACCCGCTCGAGCTCGTCGCCGCCCTCGGGGTGGCCGACGTTGACGATGACGATCCCGCCCGGCGCCAGTCGCTCGGCGGCCAGCCCGAAGAACTCGGCGGTGGTCAGGTAGAAGGGGATGTAGGGCTGACGGTAGGCGTCGACCATGATCGCGTCGTAGCCACCGCCGGAGCGCTCCAGCCAGGGCCGGGCGTCCTCGGCGAAGGTCCGCATCCGCGGGTTGCGGAGGTCGAAGTAACGGCGGCCGATCTCGGTCAGCTCGCCGTCGATCTCGACCGCGTCGACGGCGGTGGCCGGGAAGAAGTGGCCGAAGGCGCGGGCGACGGTGCCGGCGGCGTTGCCGAGGATCGCGATCGAGCGGGGCGCCTGCCGCCGCGCCGCCGCCGCCAGGACCAGGTGCCCGTCCCAGTAGTCGCCGGTCAGGTAGGTGCCGGGCCGCCAGAGGGAGTGCACGGCCTGGCCCTCGTTGAGCTCGAGGGCGCGGCTGCCGTCGTCGCGTTCGACCACCCGGGCGTACTGGTGGGTGGTCTCGGCCTCGTAGAGGACGCGGTCCTCGCCGGCCGCCTTGATCGTGCCGACCGGCAGCAGTGCCATCGCCAGCGCCAGGGCGGCGGGGACGGCCGCGTAGCGGACCCCGACCCCGGCGCAGGCGACCAGGGCCAGCGCCAGGGCGAAGGCGAAGAAGGTCCGCTGGGTGCCCAGCAGCGGGATGAAGAGCAGCGCCGAGAGCATCGTCCCGACCAGCGAGCCGGCGGTCGAGATCGCGTAGAGGCGGCCGACCTGCTCGCCGGAGCGGTCGAGGTCGGCGACCGCCAGCCGCACCGCCCAGGGGCCGGCGGCGCCGAGCAGGGTGACCGGCACGGCGACGAGGACGAGGACGCCGAACAGCGAGCCGGCGAAGCCGCCGACCGAGATCGTGTCGAAGGCGTCGACCGAGAAGCTGAGGAAGGGACGGGCGGCGAAGGGGACGACCGCGATCAGCAGCGAGGCGCCGAGCACCACCAGGCAGAGGCCGCGCAGGTGCGGGTGGCGGTCGGCGTAGCGGCCGCCGAACCAGTAGCCGATCGATAGGGCGACGAGGACGACCCCGATCGTGTTCGCCCAGACGATCGTCGAGGAGCCGAAGTACGGCGCCAGCAGGCGCGCGGCGGCGATCTCGACGCCGAGGCTGGATGCGCCGACGACGAAGACCAGCGCCGGCAGCAGCAGCCGCTCAGGGACCGCCGGTCTCAGGGTCCCTCCCGGAAGCGATCAGCTGTTGCTCGAGGCGCGCCCCGTGGCCGGCGGCAACCGCCCGCTGCGCCCGCTCGTCGTCCAGCTCCACCCCGCGCTCGGCGGCGAGGTCGAGCAGGCGCTGCTTCTCGATCCCCTCGTTGGCGGCCCTGAAGAAGGCGTAGGCGAGCATGCCGAGGCCGAGGAAGGTGCCCTCGACCATCATGATCACGCCGGCCGTGCTTTGGTCGGCGATCGGGGTGATCCCCCAGGCCCGCTCGCCCGGCAGGTAGACCTCGTAGAGAACCGAGCCGGACCACATCAGGACGTTGCCGAGGATCGCCCCGGAGAAGCGGACCGCGATCACGTAGACGACCTGCCAGGCGCCGTTGAACCAGGTCGGCTTCGGCAGCGGCCCGAAGACCGGCATCCACATCAGCGCCCCGAAAAAGATGAAGGTCGCGTGCTCGAGGACGTGCACCGCCGCGCCCCCGTAAGCGGCGTCGTAGAGGGCGGGGATGTGCCAGAAGTAGAAGTTGAGCACCCAGAGCGGGAAGGCGACGAGGGGGTTGACGAGGACGCGCAGCCGGTCGAAGACCGGGATCGCCAGCACCGGCTGCAGCAGCGGCCCGGTCAGGCCGAGGACCAGCAGCAGGGTGGCGATGTCGCCGATCAACAGGTGCTCGACCATGTGGGCGATGACCAGTTCCTCGGCGGTCCCGGCCAGCGGCGAGGCGGTCGCGGCGAAGATCGTCAAGAGCCCGGAGGCGAAGCAGGCCTGGCGCCAGAGCGGCACCGGCCGGCCCTTCGCGGCCAGGGTCGAGGAGCGCTTCGCGTAGAGCGCCGCGACGATCACCAGCGGGGCCAGCTCGGCGAGGCCGTAGAGGAGCTCGAGGACTGCGATCGGCGGGGTCAACGGGTCCAGCGTAGCGACGGCCTGGCGCCGTCAGAGGCGCTCCAGCCGCCCGCGGCGCTGCTAGCTTGGCAACGCCGTGGCCGCCCCGAAAGACCGCTTCCCGCCGATCGGCAGCTACGGGTTCCTCTCCGACTGCCACACCGCCGCCCTGGTCTCATACGACGGGGTCGTCGAGTGGCTCTGCCTGCCCCGCTTCGACTCGCCGAGCGCCTTCGCCGCCCTGCTCGACCGCGGCGCCGGACACTTCGCGCTGAAGCCGCGCGGCGTCGTCGTCCCGATCGGGCGCCGCTACAAGCCGGGGACGCTGGTGATCGAGACGACCTGGGTGACCGACACCGGCTGGGCGGTCGTCCACGACGCGCTGACGATCGCCGAGTGGGCCAACTCGGGCGGCGAGCGCGAACGCCAGCCCGATACCGGCCACGAGTCCGACCGCTCGCTGCTGCGCACGGTGACCTGCATCGACGGCGAGGTCGAGATGGACATGGAGTGCCTGCCGCGCTTCGCCTACGGGGCCGAGGAGGCGCGCTGGAGCGGCGGCGAGATCGGCGAGGCGGTGGCCAGCTGCGCCGACGGAACCCAGCTGCGGCTGACCAGCGACATGGACCTGACCCTCGAGGGTGGCGCCGCCCGCGGCACCCTGCGGCTGCGCGAGGACGAAAACGGCTTCTGCGCGATCACCTGGGGCGGCGAGGAGCTGGGCGGGCCGCGCAGCGCCCCGGAGGCGCTGGAGCGGCTCGACTCGACCGAGGAGTTCTGGCGCCAGTGGCTGCGCGGCGGCGACTTCCCCGACCACCCCTGGCGGATCCACCTGCAGCGCTCGGCGCTGGTCCTCAAGGGCCTCACCTACGCGCCGACGGGGGCGATCCTCGCCGCCCCGACCACCTCGCTGCCGGAGACCCCGGGCGGCGAACGCAACTGGGACTACCGCTACAGCTGGATCCGCGACTCGACCTTCAGTCTCTGGGCGATGCACACGCTCGGCTTCGACGAGGAGGCGCGGGACTTCATGCGCTTCATCGTCCAGGTCTGCAAGGACCACCCGGACCTGCAGATCATGTACGGGATCGGCGGCGAGAAGGAGCTCACCGAGAGCACCCTCGACCATCTCGGCGGCTACGGAGGTGCCCGCCCGGTGCGGATCGGCAACGGTGCCTTCGACCAGCGCCAGAACGACGTCTGGGGGGCCCTGCTGGACTCGATCTACCTGCACCAGAAGGCGCTGCGCGGCAGCGGCACCCAGGCCGACCGGGAACTGATCGGCTACCAGGTGGAAGCGGCGATCGAGGCCTGGCCGCAGCCCGACCAGGGGATCTGGGAGTCGCGGGGCGAGCCCCAGCACTACGTCTCCTCGAAGCTGATGATCTGGGTCGCGGTCGACCGCGGCGCCCGGCTCGCCCGCGACTACGGCTTCGGCGACAAAGCCGACGAGTGGGAGGCGAAAGCCGAGGAGATCAAGGCCGAGATCCTCGAGCGCGGCGTCCGCGACGGCGTCTTCCGCCAGCACTACGAGACCGACGCGCTCGACGCCTCGACCCTGCTGATCCCGCTGCTGCGCTTCCTACCGCCCGGCGACGAGCGGGTCGCCAAGACCGTCAACGCGATCGCCGACGACCTCACCGAGCACGGCCTGGTGCTCCGCTACAAAGTCGAAGAGACCGACGACGGCCTGCATGGCCGCGAGGGCACCTTCCTGATCTGCTCCTTCTGGCTGGTCTCGGCGCTCTCGGAGATCGGCGAGCCCGAGCGAGCGCGGCGGCTCTGCCAGCGCCTGCTCGAGGAGGCCGGCTGGCTCGACCTCTTCGCCGAGGAGCTCGACGCCGAAAGCGCCCAGCACCTCGGCAACTTTCCGCAGGCCTTCACCCACCTGGCCCTGATCAACGCGGTCTCCCACGTGATCGCCGACGAACAGCGCGAGGACGGCGGCGTCACCGCGGTTTTCACCGAAATGGGCGGCGTCCGCGAGGACGTTTGAGAGAAGTAGACAAAAGCTCTACAGACAAAAGCTTTCGTTTGCTTTATATTGCCCACCGAGATGGGGGCGCCTAAACACTCGGACGACCATGATCTGCTCCTCGCCCTGCAGCACTCGGTGCGGCGGCGGATCCTCCGGCAGATGCTGGACAAGGAGGAGATCTCGCCGCGGGAGGTCGCGACCGCGCTGGACATGCCTCTCAGCAACGTCAGCTACCACGTCAGGGTGCTGGCGGACTGCGCCGCGGTCAGCCTGGTGCGGACGAAGCAGGTGCGCGGCTCGTTACAGCACTTCTACACGACCTCGCTCGACACTCCCTGGGCGCGGCAGGTTCTCGGACTGACCGAGAAGGAGGACGAGGAGGGGGAGAACCGGGGGAAGCCGGGGGCTTAGGCGGACGGGCATGAGTGACGCGAACGACAACTGGACCACGGCAGCCGACGACGACGCCACCGAGGCGGCCGTCCTTCAGCAGGTCATCGCCCTCCACCCCACCCAGGTCACGCTCGCCGAGCTGATCCGGGAGCTGGCCGGCGAGGACGCCGGCTTTGCCGCGCGGGACGCCGTCGAACGCGCCGTCCGCGACCTCAGCGCCGCCGGGCTGCTGCACCACGGAGAGATCTTCGTGGTGCCGACACGGGCGGCGCTGCGGTTCAGCGACCTGCTCGACCGCTGACGACGAGGCGCCGGAAGCCGGCTCGCAGGCGCGAGCCCAACTCGGCCGCGGCGGCGGCGCCGGCCGGGTCCTCGTCGTCGTCGCCGGTCGCGAGAATCACCTCGCTGGCCGGGAAGCTGCCGAGCTGGTCCTCGACCGCCTGGACCAGGTCCTCGTCCCCGACCCGCGCCTCGGCGGCCACGCCGACCTTGGCCAGCGAGGCGATGGTGAGGACGAGCCGCTCCTGGGCCGCCCGGCGGGCGGCCTCGACGTCGGAGGCCCAGCGGTCTAGGAAGCCGATCCGGGCCGGCGCCAGGACCAGCACCTCGGCGCGGCGCTCCCCCGCCCCTGCCTCCACAGCGATCTCGCGCAGCGCGTCGGGATCCTCGACGGGCTGGCTGAGGACGAGCAGCAGCCGCCTGCCGTCCTCGCCTGGTGGTCGACCGATCCGGCCGCGCGGACGCTGGGAGACCGCGACGGCGACGATTGCCACCGCTGCCAGGGCCCCGACCGCGGCGCCGAGGGCGGGCCCGACGAGCAGGAAGGAGGCGGCGATCGGAACGGCGATCGCGGCGACGATCAGCGGCAGCTTCCAGGGCGTCACGGGAACAACGATGGCATGCCGCGAGCCGAGCCCGGAGCCGGACGGGTGAGGACCGAGCCGCGCCGCTCAGGAAGTCAGCGGCGCCGCCGCCTCGGGCGTGGCGACGACGAACGAGAAGCTCTCCTCGAGGTAGAGGTGCACGGCCTCGGCGTCGTGGTGGCTGTATCCGATCGAGAGGTCCTGGCCGGACTCGAAGAGGAAGTCGCCCCCGCGCAGGCTGAGAACGACGCCGCCGCGCACACCGGGAGCCCAGACGATCGGGCCACCGCAGAGGATCTTCGCCAGGTGGTCCATCAGCGGGTAGCCGCCGTGCTCGGCGGTTTCGATCGCATGGCGGTGCTCGTCGGGGCCGAGGGCGAGGCCGTAGGGGCCGCCGACGCCGCCCTCGCGCAGCGCTTCGACGGCGCGGGCAACCGAGCGCGGGTAGTCCTCGCCGCTCTCGCCGAGTGGCCGCGGCTCGACCGGCGAGGACTCGGCGATGCCGCCGATCGCCGCCCCCTCCCAGCCGTGGAAGACGGCAACGTTCTCGGCAACCGCGATCTGGCGGGCCGCCCGGTCGAGCGACTCGAGGTCGGCGTCGGGGGCGCCGCGGTCGTCGTCGCGCAACTCCGACAGCGAGACCGAGAACTCGGCGCGCAGCTCGGCGAGCGGCAGGATCCGGCGCTGGGCGGCCGCGACACCCTCGCACGGGGCGGTCGCGATCGGCGTCGTGCGGCCGAGGTTGGTCGCCGAGTGCCCCCATCCGTGGGGCCCCGAGAAGTCGACCAGGCGGCGTGCGGCGAGGGCGCCCTGCAGGCGCTCGCGAGCCTCGTCGTCGAGCAGCTTCCAGTTGCCGGCGGAGAGCGGCGCGTGCCCGCGGAGAAGATGATTCACGGTCAGGCTCCCTTCAAGCTGCCGATGCCGAGCGAGCCGTCGCCCGAGCCGTCGTCGTTGTCGTCACCGTCGCCACCGCCGGACTCGGCCTCAGCCGCCTCGCCGTGCGCGACGATGTCGCCCTCCTTGAAGAGGACCCCCTCGGCGATCTGGCGCCAGCGCGGCGTCCGCCGCAGCAGGAACTCGAGGTCCATCGCGAAGTGCTTGAACTCCTCGCCCTGGGCGTCCTCCATGATCGCTCGTGCCTCCGCGTCGGGCTCGACCGCGAGCCGCTGCTGGTACCAACCGATCGCCTGCGACTCCTCTTCGAGGGAGGCGCAGAGGCGGGCGAAGGTGCGCGTCTCTGCCGGCAGCTCCTCGGGCGGCTCGTGGTACTGGTCGAAGCCCATCGGCGCCACCGTACCCGAATCGGCAGCGTGTCTACCAGGGCCGCGACGGTGAGTAAGGTGTGGCGGCGGCCGCCAGCAGGTCGCATTGGGCGCTGCACGGCCACGGCTCAAGGGCGGCGTCGGTTAGTCGATCCGGCGCGTAGAGATGGCAGCCAGCGAAAGAAAACCAGCAGCGAACCGCGAGACCGGCCAGCCCGTCGACGGGCTGGCCAGCGAGCGCGCGCTCTGGGACCGCTTCCTCGTCAACCGCGACCCGGCCACCCGCGAAGAGCTGGTCCGCCGCTACCTCCCCTTCGCCCGCAGCCTGGCGGCTCGCTACCGAGGCGGCAGCGAGTCCTTCGACGACCTGATGCAGGTGGCCAGCCTCGGGCTCGTCAACGCGATCGACCGCTTCGACCCCGGCCGCGGCACCCCCTTCCCCGCCTTCGCATCGCCGACCATCCTCGGCGAACTGAAGCGCCACTTCCGCGACCGGGTCTGGACCGTGCGGGTGCCGCGCGGCCTCCACGACCGCATGGCCGAAGTCGAGAAGGCGATGTCGAAGCTGACCGTCGAGCTGCAGCGCTCGCCCTCGGTGGCGGAGCTGGCCGAGCGCCTGGAGATGGACCCCACCGAGGTGCTGGAGGTGCTCGAGGCGAACCGCAACCGGCGGCCGCTCTCGCTCGACCGGCCGGTCGGCGGCGACGACAGCGAGGAATCGCCGGCGGGCGAGTGGATCGGCGAGGAGGACCGGGGCTTCGGGCTGGTCGAGGACCGGGTAACCCTGGAGTCGGCGCTGCCCGCGCTCGACGACCGCGAGCGCCTGATCCTGCGCCTGCGCTTTGTCGAGGATATGACGCAGTCGCAGATCGCCGAGCAGATCGGCCACTCGCAGATGCACGTCTCACGGATCCTCCGCCGCACCCTGGAGCGAATCCGCCAGCAGGTCGACGAGGAAGAACGGGACGCATAGGCGCGGGAACGCTGGGTACATGGGGTGGGTGCCGACGCCGCGCCGCCGCATGATGCCCCGTGAGCTCTTTGAGACGCGCAGCCACGCCTGGCAGTCGCTGGGCCTGGAGGAGGAACTGGCGCCGCGGCTCTCGAAGCGGACCTTCGTCGAGCTGCTGGCGGCGCTGGCGGTGCTCGCCGCGACCCTGGTCGTCTACTACAACCGCCATCGCCTCTTCCCCGGCTATGAGCAGTGGGCCCGGGCCGGAACCGTCCTCGTCCTGATCCTGGTTGGATCGGTGGCGACCCACTGGCTGGTCCGCGGGGTCTCCCCGCAGCTCTATCGGCGCCTCAACCCGGCGACGGCGGGAACGGTCGGCTTCGTGATCCGGCTCTTCGCGATGGCGCTGGTGGTGGTGCTGGCGCTGCGGATCGCCGGGGTCAACGCGGCAGCGCTGGCGGTTGGCGGCGCCTTCACGGCGATCGTCCTCGGCCTCGCCGCGCAGCAGACGCTCGGCGGGCTCTTCGCCGGCATCGTCCTGCAGAGCACCCGTCCCTTCCGGGTCGGCGAGCGGGTGCGTCTCGTCGGCGGCGCCCTGGCTGGCTCGATCGAGGGCACGGTCAGCTCGCTGGGCCTCTTCTACGCGACCCTGGTCCAGGGAGCCGATCGGCTGCTGGTCCCCAACAGCGTCCTCATCAACCTCGTCGTGGTACCGCTGCGCGAGCCCGAGAGGGTCGACCTGCGGGCACGGTTCGAGGGAGCCGCCAGCCCGCGGCAGGTCGAGGAGCGGCTGCTGCGGGCGATCACCGTGCCGACCCGGTACCGGCCCAGCGTCGCGCTGGAGGAACTCGACGGCGACGGCGTAGTGCTGCGAATCAACGCGACGCCACTGCGGCCCGAGGACGGCTCGCAGCTGGCCGAGGAGGTGCTGGTGGCGCTGCGCGACGGCGACGGCGTGGACGGCGCGTCGATCCGCGCGAGCTAGGCGAGCAGCAGGATCAGCAGGTTGGTCAGCACCCCGGCCGGGGTCAGCACCAGCGAAGCCGTGTGGAAGAACCTGGCGAAGCCGCCCCGGTAGCGGACGCTCTCGAACAGGGTCAGGCCGACGACGTGGGCGAGGTTGACCAGGGCGAGCCCGATCGCGATCAGGACCGCCGCCGCGCGCCAGCCGGAGACCGAGCTGGCGTCGACGGCCGCGGCGGCAGCCAGGACCGCGGCGGCGATCGTGCCGACGATGCCGATCACGATGCCGGAGAGGTCGCTGCGGGAGAGGCCGGGGAAGTAGGCGGTATCGACCTCGCCTCCGGTATCGAGGTCCTCGGTGCCAGCGGTCGCGCGCTCGACGTCGACGACGTGGCCGCCATCGACGCCGGGCTCGACGACAACCATCCGCAGCGGCGGCTCCAGTTCCTCCTGTGCCCGCTCGAAGAGGCCGTCCTCGAACCACGGCGTCCGCTCGCCGCCGTGCTCGAAGATCAAGACTTCGTCGGCGGGCGCTTCGCGCAGGGCGTCCTGGGCAGCCAGAACCGGATTGGAGTCGCCGACCTCGCCGGAGGCGGGGATGCCCTGCCGGCGCAGCGTCGCCAGCGAAGCATCGAGGACGTCGTGGGCCTGCCGAGCCGGCTCGTCGACGTCCCCCATCAGGTCCCGGAACGCCGTCTCCGGGACGGCGGGCACGACGAGGCGCACCTCGACCCCGTCGCCGTTGGCGCCGCGGCGCAGCTCCTCGATCGGCTCGCGGCCTTCGAGCGGGTCGGTGACGATGGCAAGCAGTCTCGAAGTCATCGCTCGTCCTCCTCCTGGTCCCTTTCTTCGAGGTCCCTCTCGGCCAGCTCGAATCCCTCGGACTCGCCCTCGCCCGCCTCGGTGAGTGGCTGCCGCGCCGGGTCCTCCTCGTCGCGGGGCACCCGACCGCCGATCCGCGCGGCTTCGGCGGCGGCCGCGTCCTCCTCTTTCTCGATCAGATCCTCGTCGGGCGGCTCGCGGTCGCCTGGCCCCCGGTCCCCCGCGACGCTCATCGCTCGCCCCAGATGCCGTGCTGGTTGTCCTCGGGATCCCGCCTGGGGCTCACCCCCGGGGGAGTCGCCTCTTCTTCCTCGCGGCCGCGGTTGAACCCGCGGTAGACGAGGAAGCCGACGAAGGCCACGGCGGCAATCGCCACGGCGAAGATCGGCGACCAGAAGCCGACGGCAAGGACCAGGACGACGATCACGATCAGGGGAACGAGGTACATGGCCGCCGGGTACCCCAGTGCCAGCGCGGCCAAACTCTTCGCCCCGCCGCCGCCGGGACGGCGTTTAGCCAACTCCCCGCGGGTAACCGAGGGAGGTCCGCAATCCGCAACGAGGAGGAGCTAATGGCCGTGCAAGAGGCCGGTGGGGTGACCGGCACCAAGGACAAGGACTACAACGTCATCTGGTTCGTCGAGCAGTGCCTCAGCAACGTGCTGCGCTTGGAGAACTACATCCAGGACGCCGAGCGGGCCGACGACTCCGAGCTCGCCGAGTTCTTCCGGCGCGCCCAGGAGACCAGCCGCAAGGGCGCCGAACAGGGCAAGGAGCTGCTGCGCTCCCGCATCGCCTCGGCCTGAGCGGGGCCTCAGCCGCTGGACGGCGTGGCGCTGTTGCGGCCCGCCGTCCAGCCGGCGAAGGCGCCGAGCAGAACGCCGACCGCGAGCAGGGTCGCGGCGCGGAGCGGATCGCGGCGCAGCTTCGAGGCGGTCCCGTGGGCGCTGTGCTTGGCGGTCGCCTTGACCGCTTTGCGGGCGAGGGTGCTCTTGATCGACGACATGGCGCCCGCTTACCCGTTTGGCCTCGGCGCAATCGCGGGTACGGACCCCCCATGGAACGGCTGACCGCGATCCTCGACGTCGACGGGACCCTGGTCGACACCAACTATCACCACGCCCTCGCCTGGCACCGGGCCCTCCGAGGACACGGGTACCGGGTACAGATGTGGCGAGCCCACCGACACATCGGCATGGGAGGCGACCAGATCGTCGCGGCGCTGGCCGGCGAGGAGGCGGAGCGTCGCCAGGGCGACTCGATCCGCGCCGCCGAGGGCGAGGCCTACGCGGAGCTGATGGGCGAAGTCGAGCCGATGGAGGGCGCCCGCGAGCTGATCGCGGAGCTACGCGAGGACGGCGTCGCGGTGGTCCTGGCCAGCTCGGCGAAAGAGGACGAGGTTGACCACTACCTCGACCTTCTCGACGCCCGCGAGCTGGTCGACGCCTGGACCAGCTCGGCCGACGTCGAGGCGACCAAGCCGGCGCCCGACCTCGTGCAGACGGCGCTGGCGAAGGCGCCGGCCGAGGGGCCGCGGCTGCTGGTCGGCGATTCGGTCTGGGACGTCAAAGCGGCCGGCGCGGCCGGCGTGCCGACCCTGGCGGTGCTGACCGGCGGCTTCGCGGCGGCCGAGTTGAGCGAGGCGGGTGCCGCCGGGGTTGCCGAGTCGATCGCGGAGCTGCGCGAGGATCGCGGACGCCTCCTCGCGGTGGCACGCTGAACGGACGATCGCTCAACTGGCGCCGGCGACCGCCCGCTGCAGTTGCTTCTTGTTCATCTTCGAGCGACCCTCGATGCCGAGCTTCTTCGCGTCGTTGTAGAGCTGTTCGCGGGTGCGGCCGCCGGGGCCGTGGCCCGACCGCTTGCCACCGCGGCTGCTCGCCGAGCGCCCCCGGGTCGAGCTGCGCGAGGAACTCTTCGATTCTCCGGACCGGGCTTTTTCCTTGTTGACGGCCCGGGCCGCGATCTCCTCGGCGCGATCGTTGGAACGCCCCGCTTCCTTCTCGCTCTTCTTGATGTGTTTGTACTGGCGCTCGCGTTTGCTGCCTTTCTTCACTCCGCGAGGTGGCATCGGCCCCTCCTTTCGCCTCAAACGAAGCCGCCCGGTCCGAACGCCTCGCCGCCGGAGCGGTTGGTCGTCATAACCCGAGCGGGAACCGGGCGAACAAACCGGTGAAAGCCGCTGGGGCTCGGGCCGGGCGGCCCTCGCAATCTCAATCGCTGGCATCCCAATACCCACTTCTGAGGAAGCCGAACCGCTCAAGCGGCGGCTTTCTGGCCCTCGTGGACGCCCTCCGCGAACTCCTCGACGATTTTGGCGCAGAAGGCCGGCAGGTCGTCCGGCTTGCGGCTGCTGACCAGCCCCTGGTCGACGTGAACCTCCTCGTCGACCCACTCGGCCCCGGCGTTGCGGAGGTCGGTCCGCAGGGTCGGCCAAGAGGTGATCGTGCGCCCGCGGACCACGTCGGCCTCGACCAGGGTCCAGGGGCCGTGGCAGATCACCCCAACCGGCTTGCCGGCCTCAAAGAAGGCGCGGGCGAACTCGACCGCCTCCGGTTTGCCGCGCAGTTGGTCGGGGTTGGCGACTCCGCCCGGCAGCACCAGGGCGTCGTACTCGCCCGCGTCGGCATCCCCCACCGCCCGATCGGCCTCGAAGGCGTCGCCCCTGTCGAGGTGGTTGAAGGCCTGGATCTCGCCTTCCTCGGGAGCCAGCAGGTCGGCCTCGGCGCCGGCTTCGCGGATTGCCTCCAAGGGCTTCTCGAGCTCGACCTGCTCCACCCCCTCGTTGGACATCAGGAAGGCGACTCGTTTGCCTCGCAGCTCGTCTGACATCAGCTCTGCCTCGCTTTCGCTCGTCGTTTCTCCCTTCCCTTCTCGGTCCCCCGCCGCGGCGGCGCGAAACCTCCGCTCCGCCGTTTGGCCCCTCCCCCCGCGCGGGTACCCCGTCTAAACCGGTACGAGGGTCGGCCGAGGGGCGCCCCCCCGGCCGCGGAGAGATGGGACATGGCCGCGGAGCCGCACCAGCACAGCGAAACCTGGAGCCCCGATTCAGATCCCCAGCTGCGCTTGGCCAGCGAGGAGAAGCTGTGGGCCCGTTTCGCGGCGGGCCACGACTCCCACGTCCGGGAAGAGCTGATCCGGCGCTACCTGCCCTTCGCCAGCAAGCTGACCCAGCGCTACCGCAGCGCCAGCGAGTCCTACGACGACCTGCTCCAGGTAGCCAGCCTCGGCCTTGTCAACGCGATCGACCGCTTCGACCCCGGCCGCGGCGTCCCCTTCACCGCTTTCGCCTCGCCGACGATCCTCGGCGAGCTGAAACGCCATTTCCGCGACCGCGTCTGGACGGTGCGGGTGCCGCGCAGCCTCCACGATCGCCTCGCCGACGTCGACAAGGCGATCGCCACCCTGACCCGGGAGCTGCAGCGCTCGCCGAGCGTCGCCGAGATCGCCCGGCGGCTGGGGATGGACGAGAGCGAGGTGCTGGAGGCGCTCGAGGCAAACCACAACCGCCGCCCGCTTTCGCTGGACCGCCCAGCCAGCGCCGAGGACGCCGAGGAAGCGCCGGCCGCCGAGTGGATCGGGGCCGAGGATGAGGGCTACGAGCTGGTCGAGGGCAAGGCCGCCCTGGAAGCGGCGCTGCCGGGCTTAGACGAGCGGGAGCGGACGGTGCTGCGGCTCCGCTTCGTCGACGATCTCACGCAGTCGCAGATCGCCGAGCGGATCGGCTTCTCGCAGATGCACGTCTCGCGGATCCTCCGCGACACCCTGCGGCGGATCCGCGAGGAGATCGAGGAACGCGACCCCGGGCAGGGCCGTTGACCTTCAGGCCGGAGCGCCGTCGAAGCGGACGATCAGGTACTCGCCGGCTTCGCCCTGCTCGATGCTGACCTCGTCGGCCAGCTTCTCCAGCGATCCGCCGACCTCGGGCAGGGAGAGGCCATCGCGGAGGCGCTCGCTGGCGCCCTCGGGAAGCGGGCCGACGCGGAGGTCGATGCCGCCGTCGCCGTCGCCGACCGCGAACCGGTAGGGGCCATCCTCGAGGGCCCGCGGGACGCCGTCGGAGACGGCGTCGGCGAGCAGGAGGACGTCGTTGAGGCGGTCGATCCCGATCGGGTGGCGGGCGGCGAGGGCGCCGATCACCCGCTCCAGCACCGGCGCGACGATGTGCGGGCCCTCGATCCGCAGGTCCGCCTCCTCCGGGGCCGAGACCGCGCCCGCGTCGGCGTCGCTGACGGCACCATCGCCGGCGGCGGGATCGAGCAGCAGGTGCATGATCACTTCGGTGCCCTTGTTGAGCCCGCCGGAGATCGAGAAGCTGCTGGAAAGGGCGGCGATCAGGGTGAGGCCGATGCGGAGGCTCTGGCGCTCGTCCCCGGCGGTGGGCCGGATGCCTCGTCCGAAATCCCGCACCGAGACGGTCAACCCCTCGCCCTCGGCGAGGGCCTCGACCTGCAGCGGCCCCGTCTCCTCGCCGTCGTAGGCGTGGACGACCACGTTCATGCAGGCCTCCGTGACGACCGTCTTCAGGTCCCCCACCGATGGTTCGCGCATCCCCAACTGATCAGCCAGACCTGCGACCGCGTGCCGGACGACCGCGACGTTCTCGGCCTTGGCCGGAAGGGTGATGAGGAGGCCGAGTCGGTCGTCGTTCATGCGCGAGAGTCCTTCATCCGGGCACGAGGGTATATCGCCCGGTCGAATGTCCCGGCTACCCCAGCCCACTCCCCGCGAAACTCGGCGTTCGATCGACCACCCCTCAACGTCCGCTAGCATGGTCAAACGGGTTCGTCCGATGCTTGCGTGTGCGGGTGTCGGGGGAGCGTTCCCGGTTGACCAGACTGCGATCGGGCCGACGAGCCGTCGCAGGACCTCCATCGTCACCCTCCATGGAGGTATCGGAATTGACCGCAGTACAGCAGCGCAACGTACTCGACGGGACTCTGAAGGTCAGCCTGCGCCTCGACGGCGACAGCCGGGTCGTCGCCTTCGCCGGGGAACTCGATCTCGCCAATGCCGGGACCGCCGACGCCGAGCTGGCGGCGGCGCTGGACCCGGCCACGGCCCGGGTCGTGATCGACCTCGCCGAGCTCGAGTTCATCGACTCGACCGGGATCGCCCTGCTCGTCTCCGTCCTGCGCCGCTGCGACGGCGAGCGCGAAGTCCGCTTCGTGCCGAGCCGCTCCGCCGCGGTCAACCGGGTGCTCTCGCTGACTGGGGTGGCGG
>CAMPIP010000031.1 GCA_946886425.1 uncultured Actinomycetes bacterium | reverse complement strand
ATCGGGTGGTCGCCGAGCTCCTTGCGGCGGACGATCAGATCCTCGTGGTCGGCGTAGGTCGAGAAGAAGCCGCCGCGCTCGGGATCGCCGAAGCGGGAGACGATCTCCTCGCCGAGCTCGCGGGCGCGGGCGAACCAGCGCGGTTCGAAACCGGCTTCGTAGAGGGTCAGCAGCGCTTCGAGGAGGAAGGCGTGGTCCTCCAGGTAGGCGTTGAGGCGGGCGTCGCCGTCCTTGTAGGTGCGCAGCAGGCGGCCCTCGGCGTCGCGGAGCGAGGCGTCGACGAACTCGGCGCAGGCGCGGGCCGCGTCGAGGTAGTCCTCCCGGCCGAGCACGGCGCCGGCGTCGGCGAGGGCGGCGATCGCCAGCGCGTTCCAGGAGGCGAGGCGCTTGTCGTCGAGGCCGGGCCGGACGCGTCCGGCCCGGGCGGCGAGCAGGGCCGCGCGGGCGGCCGCAAGGCCCTCCGGCTCAGGCGCGCTGGCGCCGCCGGCGAGGTGGAGGACGTTGGCGCCCTCGAAGTTGCCGGCCCCGGTGACGCCGTAGTGGGCGAGGACGGCCTCGGGGTCGGGCGCGCCCGCGGCGCCCCCGCCGGGGCCGGTGTCCCCCAGCGCCGCCCGCACCTGGTCGGGCGTCCAGACGTAGAAGCGGCCCTCCTCGCCCTCGGAGTCGGCGTCGAGAGCCGAGTAGAAGCCGCCCTCGGGGCCGCGCATCTCGCGCAGCATCCAGTCCAGCGTCTCCTCGCAGACGCGCCGGTAACGCTCGTGGCCGAGCACCTGCCAGCCGTGCAGGTAGGCACGGGCGAGCAGGGCGTTGTCGTAGAGCATCTTCTCGAAGTGGGGAACGAGCCAGGCGCCGTCGACCGAGTAGCGGGCGAAGCCACCGCCGAGCTGGTCGTAGATCCCGCCGGCCAGCATCGCGTCCAGGGTGCGTTCGACGTGGGCGGTCTCGCCGCGGGCCAGCAGCAGCTCCAAGGCCGAGGCGGGCGGGAACTTGGGGGCGCGGCCGAAGCCGCCGTTTCGCCGGTCCGCCGACTCCAGCAGCAGCGCCACCGCCCCCCGCAGCTGCTCTGCGCCGGGCCGCTCCCCGCTGGCCTCGATCGCGCCGATCGCGCCGAGCCGGGCGCGGACTTCGGGCGCCCGCTCGCGCAGCTCCTCGCGTTTGCGCTCGAAGGCGTCGACGACCGCTTCCATCACCATCCGGAAGCTCGGCATGCCGCGGCTCTCGTCGGGCGGGAAGTAGGTGCCGCCGTAGAAGGGGACCCCGTCGGGGTCGAGGAAGACGGTCATCGGCCAGCCGCCGTGGCCGCTGATCTGCTGGACCGCCTCCATGTAGATGGCGTCGACGTCGGGACGCTCCTCGCGATCGACCTTGACGCTGACGAAGTGCTCGTTCATGTAGGCGGCGGTCGCGGCATCCTCGAAGGACTCGCGCTCCATCACGTGGCACCAGTGGCAGGCCGAGTAGCCGACCGAGAGCAGGATCGGCCGGTCCTCCGCCCGCGCCCGGTTCAGCGCCTCCTCGCCCCACGGGTACCAGTCGACCGGGTTGTCGCGGTGCTGGAGGAGGTAGGGGCTGGTCTCCTGGGCGAGACGGTTGGGCACCGACCCAGCCTACTTATGACAACCGGCAGGCCAACTATTCGTTGTTCGGTATCGCTTAAATTCGAGCGCTGAAGCGGATTGCTCGTATAAGCACTGCTTTTTGCGTGACCACCGACTACCTTTCGCCGGTGAGGAAATCTCCCGCCCCAGAGCCGCCCGACGACGCTATCGAGCGAGTTCTGGCGAAACTCGACGCGGACGACCGGTCGGTCGTGGAGGGGGCGCTCGACCGGGCCGAGAAGACCGAGGCCGAGCTCCGCTACCTGGCCGACCACGATTCTTTGACGGGGCTGCTGAACCGGCGCCGTTTCCGGGCCGAGCTAGACCAGTACGTCTCCTTCGCTGACCGCTACGGCGGCCAGGGGGCGGCGATGGTGATCGACATCGACGGCCTCAAGGAGATCAACGACCGGCTTGGCCACCAGGAGGGAGACAACCTGATCCGTCGCGTCGCCGCTGCCCTGCGTGAGCGCGTGCGTGCCACCGACATCGTCGCCCGGCTCTCCGGCGACGAGTTCGCGGTGCTGATGCCGCAGACCGACACCGCCGGCGCCCTGCAGCTCGGCGAAGATCTGCGCGGCGAGGTCGCCGAGGGGCTGGCGCCGACGCCGGCCGCGGGGACGGCGACGATCAGCGTCGGCGTCGCCATGTTCGGCGGCAAGGAGCGCGACGCGGGGGCGGAGGCGATCCTCGTCGCCGCCGACCAGGCGATGTACCGGGCCAAGGAGAACGGGCGCGACCGCATTGCCCTCTTCCAGGACCCGGCCGAAGCGACGCAGCCGCGCCGCCCGCAAACGACCAGCGCCCGCATCCGCGACGCCCTCACCCAGGACCGCCTGCGGCTCGCCACTCAGCCGATATTCGGTCTCGTCTCGGGCGGGGTCGAGCGCTACGAGCTGCTGCTGCGGATGACCGGGGAGCACGGCGAGCTGCTGCCGGCCGCCTCCTTCATCGAGGTCGCCGAGCGTTCCGGGATGGCCCAGGAGCTGGACCGCTGGGTGGTCGCCCGGGCGTTGAAGCTGATGGCGGAGCGGGAGCGGGAGGGAGACCCGGTCTCGTTGCACGTCAACCTCTCCGGCGCGTCCCTGACCGACGTCTCGGTGCTCGAGTTCATCGAACGGCGCCTCGACGAAGGCGAGGCGGACCCCGGACGCTGCACCTTCGAGATCACCCAGACCGCCCGGATCGAGGACTACGAGTCGGCCGCCGGCTTCGCCGACCGCCTCACCGAGTTCGGCTGCGAAGTCGCGATCGACGACTACGGCGCCGGCTTCGGGCCATTCGAGTACCTGAAGCGGGTGCCCTTCGACGTGATCAAGATCGACGGCTCCTTCATCCGCGAGATGCCCCGCAACGACGCCGACCAGCTGACCGTCAAAGCGATCGTCCAGATCGCCCGCGGGCTCGGCAAGCGGACGATCGCCGAGTTCGTCCAGGACGACGACACGACGCGGATGCTGCGCGAGTACGGCGTCGACATGGCCCAGGGGTTCCACCTCGGGCGTCCGGTCGACGTCGCCGAGGGCCTGGCGCCAGCCTGAGCCCGGCCGCGGCCGCTACTCGCCGCGGAGCTGGGCGCGCCTGATCTTGCCGCTGCTGGTCTTCGGTAGCTCGGCGGCGAACTCGACGATGCGGGGGAACTTGTAGGGGGCGGTCTCGCGCTTGCAGTGCTCCTGCAGCTCCCGGGCGAGCTCGTCGCTGGGCTCGCGGTCGCGAGGGACGACGATCGCCCGGACGACGGCGCCGCGCTCGGGGTCGGGGGCCGCGACCGCGGCCGCCTCGGCCACGGCCGGGTGCGATTGCAGCGCCGACTCGACCTCGAAGGGGCCGATCCGGTAGCCGGAGGAGAGGATGATGTCGTCGTCGCGGCCCTCGAAGAAGAGGTAGCCGTCGTCGTCCTGGCGGACCAGGTCGCCGGTCGCCCACCACTCGCCCTCGAAGCGCTCGCCGTCGAGGTAGCGCGAGAAGAAGGTGGGGGAGGAGTCGGCGCGCAGCTGCAGTTCGCCCAGATCAGTCGCCGCTTCCTCCGCTTCGTGTCCGGGAGCGGCTACCCGGACCTCGATCCCGGGGAGAGGCTTCCCCATCGACCCCCGGCGGACCGGCTCGCCGGCGAGGTTGCCGGTCACCTGGCCGGTCTCGGTCTGGCCGTAGCCGTCGGCCGGCTCGAGGCCGGTCGCGGCGCGGAAGGCGGCGATCGTGTCCGGGTCGAGTGGCTCGCCGGCGGAGACCATCCGCCGCAGCGCCGGCAGCGGCCGCAGTCGCGCCCGCTTGGCCAGCATCCGGTACTCGGTCGGGGCCTGGCAGAGGACGTTGACGCCGAGCGCCTCGGTGAGGTCGAGCCGCTCCTCGGGGTCGAAGCGACCGTCGTGGATGACCGCGGCGGCGCCGGTCAGCCAGGGGGCGAGGAAGACGTTGCGGGCCGACTTCGACCAGCCGGTCGCGGTCGTGCACCAGGCCAGCTCGCCCTTGCGGGAGCCGAACCAGTGCTCGGCCTGGGCCCGCTGGCCGAGCAGGTAGCGGTAGGCGTGGACGACCCCGCGCGGGGCGCCGGTGGTGCCGGAGGTGAAGACGATCAGGGCCGGGTCCTCCGGGCCCATCGCCGCCACCGAGGCGGGCGTCTCCTGGGGGAGGTCCTCGTCGAGGACTTCGGAGACCTCGGCCATCGTCATCGCCGGCACGCCGTCGGGGAGCTCGCCCAGCAGGCGCTCCTCGCCGACGCAGAGCGCCGGCGATGCGGCGGCCACCCGGTGCTCGAGGTCGTGGCGGCGCAACTGCGTGTTGCAGGGCAGCGCCACCGCGCCCATCCGCCAGCAGGCGAGCAGGGCCAGCGCCCACTCGATCCGGTTGCCGGCCAGCGTCATCACCACGTCGCCGCGCTTCACGCCGCGCGCCGCGAAGGCGCCGGAGAGCCCGGCGGAACAGGCGATCAGTTCGCCGAAGTGCCAGTCCCGCCGCTTGCCCTCGCCGTCCACCGCCACGATCCCCAGCCGCGAGGCGGGGGAGCGTTCCATCAGGTCCTCGATCAGGTTCACGGGGGCCAGTCTTACCCACCAACAGCAGCGGTGCCGTGAGACCCGGAGCAGTGGCAGGCGGATCGTGAGAAGGGCTGTGCCCCCCTCCCACGGAGGCTCATGCGGCGACGCTCCGCACCCCCGGAGCCGCCTCAGCTGCGCGACGGTCTCCGGGGGAGGGGGGCACGGCCCTTCTAACCCTGGCTACCGCAATTCAGACGAGCTCTTGCCGAGCAACTGCCTCGCCACGATCAGCAGCTGGATCTGCTGGGTCCCCTCGAAGATGTCGAGGATCTTGGCGTCGCGCGCCCACTTCTCGAGCAGGTCGTTCTCGGCGTAGCCGACGCTGCCGCAGAGCTCGACGCAGCCCAGCGTCACGTCGACGCCGGTGCGGCCGGCCTTGGCCTTGGCCATCGAGGCCTGCAGCGAGTTCGGCTTCGAGTTGTCCGCCATCCAGGCCGCCTGCAGGGTCAGCAGCCAGGCCGCCTCGTAGTCGGCCTCCATCTCCAGGTAGCGCGCCGCGGCGGCGTGCTGGGAGAGGGCGGGCTTGTCGTAATCGATCGTGACGCCGGCTTCCTTGAGGCGCTTGCGCGTCTCCTCCAGCGCCGCCCGGGTGACCCCGACCGCCATCGCGGCGACCAGGGGCCGCGTGTTGTCGAAGGTTTCCATCACCCCGGCGAAGCCCTTCTGCTTGACCTCCGGGTCCCCGAGCAGCGCCTCTTTCGGCACCCGGCAGTCCTGCAGGGTGAAGTTGGCGGTGTCGGAGGCGCGGATCCCGAGCTTGTGCTCGAGCCGGTCCAGCTTCAGGCCGGGGTTGTCGCGCTCGACGATGAACGACTTGATCGCGGCCCGCCCCAGGGAGCGGTCGAGCGAGGCCCAGACGACGATCAGGTCCGCCCGGTCTCCCGAGGTGACGAAGATCTTCTCGCCGTTGAGGACGTACTCGTCGCCGTCGAGCTCGGCGGTGGCGCGGATCGCGGCCGAGTCCGAGCCGGCTTCCGGCTCGGTGATCGCCATCGCCGCCCACTTGCCGCCGTACTTCTCCAGCTGCTCCTCGGTGGCGACCGAGGCGATCGCCGAGTTGCCGAGGCCCTGGCGGGGCATCGAGAGCAGCAGGCCGACGTCGCCCCAGCAGAGCTCGATGATGCCGAGCACGGTGGAGAGGTTGGAGCCGTTGCGGTTCTCGCCGCTGTCGGCACTGTCGTCGCGGCGGACGCCGGCGGCGCCGGCGCCGCCCATGTCGCTGCCCTCGTTCATGCCGTCGATCAGCGAGGCCAGCATGTCGAGCTCTTTCGGGTACTCGTGCTCGGCCACGTCGTACTTGCGGCTGATCGGCCGGAAGACCTCCTTCGCGACCTGGTTCGCCTGGG
The DNA here is from genome assembly GCA_946886425.1 of uncultured Actinomycetes bacterium. The sequence goes on along the minus strand of CAMPIP010000031.1, from coordinate 11,222 downwards.
TGGCGAGAGGCTTGAACTTCTTGGGGATCTCGAGATTGATCATGTCTTTCCTTTAGTCGTCTCTGGCTCCGGTCCCGGCGCCTAGACGAGCAGGGCGCCCTCCATCACGCCCGCCGCCCGGAGGTCTCGGTACCAGCGCTCGACCGGGTGCTCCTTGACGAAGCCGTGGCCGCCGAGCAGCTGCACGCCCTGGGAGCCGATCTCCATGCCCTTGACGGCGCAGAGCCGGCGGGCGACGGCCGCCTCGCGGTCGAACTTCTCGCCGCGGTCCGCGCGGCTGGCGGCCCGGTAGGTGGCGAGCCGCATCCCGTCGGACTCGATGCCGATGTCGGAGACCGCGAAGGCGACGCCCTGGCGGTTGGAGATCGGTTCGCCGAATGCCTGCCGGTCGTTGACGTAGGGCTTGACGTAGTCGAGCACCGCCTGGGCGGTGCCGACGGCGAGCCCGCACCAGGCGACCCGCGCCCGGTTGACGCACTCCGCGTACTGCTTGGCGGTGAAGGTGCCCTCGCCGAGCAGGGCGTCGGCGGGCAGTTTCACTTTCTCGATCAGCAGGCGGCCGGTGGCGGCGGGGCGCAGCCCCATCGCCGGTTCCGCTTCGACCGAGAGGCCGTCGGTCCCAGACTCGACCACGAACAGGGCCGGGCCGACGCCCTCGGCGTCGGCGGCAATCACGAACAGCTCACACTCCGAAGCCCGCGCGACCAGCGACTTGACGCCGTTCAGGGTCCAGCCGCCGGCGGTCTTCTTGGCCTTGGTCCGCAGCTCCAGCGGGTCGAACAGCGGCCGCGGCTCGAGGATCGCCAGGGCCGCGGCGGGGACGTCCTCGCCGGTGAAGGCCGGCAGGTACTTGGCCTCCTGGTCGGCGCTGCCGTAGAGCCCGATCGCGGTGGCGACGGCGCCGGGGGCGAGGGCCGCGTAGGCGACGCCCATGTCGCCGTGGGCAAGCGCCTCGCCGATCAGGACGCTCGTCACCGCCGACTGCTCGTGCATGACGCCGCCGAGCTCCTCGGGGACGCCGAGCATGTTGACGCCGAGCTCAGTCGCTTCGGCGAGGATCTCCTTCGGCGTCTCGCAGGCGGTGTCGGCGGCGAGCGCGGCGGGGCGGATCTTGTCCGCCGCGAAGGAACGCCCGGCCTCCTGGAACATCTGCTGCTCGTCGTCGGGGCTGATGTCGAACAGGCCCTTGGACTTGCTCTTCTTTTGACGCGCCGGCTTGCCCAGCTGCTGCGCCTGCTTGAAGGTCCGGCCGGCGACGGTCGCCGAGCGGAAGCCGCCCTTGGTCGTCTGGAACAGCGCCCGCTCGACCTGCTTGCGGATGCGGATCCGGTCCAGCAGGTCGGAGCCGGCGAGCCAGTTCAGGGCTCGCAGCCCGACGCCCATGCCGCGCTCGGCGACGCTGGCGCTCTTCTCCTCGGTGGTCGTCGTCACTTCGGGTTCCTCCCGGTCTTCTTGGCTTGCTGGTTGCTCTCGAGCGGCGCGATGCGGCCGTCGAGGTGAGGCGTGTGGCGCTTCGCGTCGCGCACGGAGAAATCGATCTCGCCGCCCTTGCCGTCACGGCTGCCGAACTCGACCTTGGCCGGCAGCAGGATCGGCTTGCGGAACCGCACCTCGGCCTCGAAGGAGTCCGGCGTACGGCTGTCGAGGGCGGCCAGCGCCCGCGCCTTGCTCCACATCCCGTGCGCGATCGCGGCCGGGAAGCCGAGCGGCTTCGCGGTCAGCGAGTGCATGTGGATCGGGTTCCGGTCGCCGGAGACGGCGGCGTAGCGGCGGCCGAGATCGCCGCCGAGGCGCCACTCGGCGCTGGCGACGAACTCGTCCTCGGGGACACCGAGCGGCTCGCGCTCGCCGCCCGCCTCCTTGTCGCCACCGCCGCGGCGCAGCATCGTGCTGACGCTCTCCCAGGCCAACTCCTCGCCGACCCGGGCCTCGGTGACGAGGCCGAAGGTGCGGCCGGAGCGGTGGGGCTGCAGCGGGGTCGGGCGGACGACCAGCTCGATCTCCTCGGCCACGCCGATCGGCCGGTGCTGGACGATCCGGTTCTCGAGGTGGACCAGGCCGACCGCGCCGAACGGGAAGCTGCCGTCGGCCATAACCGCCATGTGAAGCGGGAAGGCCAGCACGTGGGGGTAGGTGACCGGCAGCGAGCCCCGCAGCGGGAAGCCGCAGACCTTGGCGTAGGCGGCCACGTCCTCCGGCCTGGCCTTGACGCCCGCCAGCCGCAGCTCCAGCTCCGGGATCTCCTTGCCGCCGCCCGGCACGAAGGGCAGCAGCGAGAGGCCCGGGATCATCGGCGCCGCCGCCCGCGCGTAGAGCGGCAGGATCTGCGGCGGGCTCTCGAGGGTGCGGGTCGGCATCCTCAGGCCCCCAGCAGGCTCTGGCCGCAGACGCGAACCACGTTGCCGTTGACGCCGGTCGAGGCGGGGGAGGCGAGCCACGCGATCGTCTCGGCGACGTCGACCGGCAGGCCGCCCTGCGAGAGGCTGGAGAGCCGGCGGCCGGCTTCGCGCGGGCCGATCGGCATCGCCGCGGTCATCTTCGTCTCGATGAAGCCGGGGGCGACGGCGTTGATCGTCGCTTTCCGCTTCGCCAGCTCGGGAGCCATCGACTCGACCATCCCGATCACCCCGGCCTTGGAGGCGGCGTAGTTGGTCTGGCCGTTGTTGCCGGCGATCCCCGCCATCGAGGAGACCCCGACGATGCGCCCGTTCGGCCGCAGCAGTTTGGCGTCGAGCAGGGTGTCGTTGATCCGCTCCTCGCTGGAGAGGTTGATCTCCATCAGCTGCGTCCAGCGCTCTTCCGGCATCTTCGCGATCGTCCGGTCTTTGGTGACGCCGGCGTTGTGGACGACGACGTCGACGCCGTCGGAGAGCGCCGCGGCGATCTGCTCGGGGGCGTCCTCTGCGGTGATGTCGAGGCCGAGCGGCTCGGCGCCGCCGATCTCGGTCGCGACCTGACGCAGGTCTTCCATCGCCGGCGGGATGTCGAGGCCGACCACGGTGGCGCCGTCGCGCGCCAGGGTGCGGGCGATCGCGGCGCCGATGCCGCGGGCGGACCCGGTCACCAGCGCCGTCTTGCCCTCGAGCGGCCGCTCCCAGTCGATCTCCGGGGTCGGGGCCACGCCTTTGCCGACCTTGACGACCTGGCCGGAGACGTAGGCGGAGCGGGGGGAGAGCAGGAAGCGCAGGGTCGAGTCGAGCTGGTCCTCGCCGCCCTTGGCGACGTAGACGAGCTGGCAGGTCGAGCCGCGGCCGCCGATCTCCTTGGCGAGCGAGCGGGTGAAGCCCTCCAGCGCCCGCTGGGCGGTGTGGGCCCGGGCCGAGCCGGCTTCCGCCGGCGGGGTGCCGAGGACGACGACGCGGCCGCTGCGCCGCAGGTGGCCGACCGCCGGGTAGAAGAAGCGCTGCAGCTCGACCAGCTCGGTCGAGTCGGCGATCCCGGTGGCGTCGAAGACCAGCGCCTTCGCCTTGCCCTCGCCGCTGGCCCGTTCGGCCTTGATGTCGTCGAGGAAGGCGCCCACCTGCTTGCCGAGCCGCCCTTCCGGGGCGGCGTCGAACAGCACCGGCCCGGCGACGACCGGGGCGCCCTCGCGGTAGCGGTCGAGGTCGACCGGCTGGGGGAGGCCCAGCTGCTTGGCGACCGTCGAGACGACGGGCGCGTTGACGATCTGCGAGTAGCGGTCGCTCATTTGCTGCCTCCAGCGCTCTCGAGGATGGCGACGACGCCCTGGCCGCCGGCGGCGCAAATGCTGATCACGCCACGGCCCTTGCCGTCTTCGTGCAGTTGCTTGGCGAGGCCGGCGACGATGCGCCCGCCGGTCGCCGCGAACGGGTGGGCGGCGGCCAGCGAGCCGCCGTTGACGTTGAGCTTCTTGCGGTCGATCGCGCCGAGCGGCTCCTCGCGCCCGAGCTTCTCCTTGCAGAAGGTCTCGTCTTCCCAGGCCTTCAGCGTGCAGAGCACCTGCGCGGCGAAGGCCTCGTGGATCTCGTAGTAGTCGAAGTCCTGCAGGGTCAGGCCGGCGCGGTCGAGCATCTTCGGCATCGCGAAGGCGGGTGCCATCAGCAGGCCCTCGCGCTTGTGGACGTGGTCGACGGCCGCGGTCTGGCCCTCTGAGACGTAGGCGAGGATCGGCAGGCCGCGCTCTTTCGCCCACTCCTCGGAGGCGAGCAGCACCGCCGAGGCGCCGTCGGAGAGCGGCGTCGAGTTGGCGGCGGTCATCGTCCCCTCGGGCCCGCCGAAGACCGGCCCCAGCTTCGCCAGCTTCTCCAGGCTCGAGTCCGGCCGCAGGTTCTGGTCGCGGTCGAGTCCGAGGTAGGGGGTGATCAGGTCGTCGAGGAAGCCGCGCTCGTAGGCGGCGGCGAGGTTGTGGTGACTGTTGACCGCGAGCTCGTCCTGCTCCTCGCGGCCGATCTCCCATTCCGTCGCCATGGTCGCGCAGTGCTCGCCCATCGACTGGCCGGTGCGGGGCTCCTCGTTGCGGGGGATCGAGGGCACGATGTGACCCGGCCGCACCGCGGTCAGGGCCTTCAGCTTGCCGACGGTCGAGCGCTGCCGGTTGGCCTCGAGGAGGGTCTCGCGGAGCTGCTCGTTGAGCGCGATCGGGGCGTCGGAGGTGGTGTCGGCCCCGCAGGCGATGCCGGAGTCGATCTGGCCGAGGGCGATCTTGTTGGCGACCAGGATCGTCGTCTCCAGGCCGGTGCCGCAGGCCTGCTGGACGTCGTAGGCGGGCGTCTCGGGGGCGAGCCGGGTGCTGAGGACGCTCTCGCGGGCGAGATCGCGGTCCCGGGAGTGCTTCAGAACGGCGCCGCCGGCGACCTCGCCGAGGGTCTCGCCCTGCAGGCCGTAGCGGTCGACGAGGCCGTCGATCGCGGCGGTGAGCATGTCCTGGTTGGATGCGTGCGAGTAGACGCTGTTGCTGCGCGCGAAGGGGATCCGGTTGCCGCCGATGACGGCGACGCGGCGCGTTTTCGTGTTCATTCGGTGGTCGTTCCTTTGTCGGTTGACGGGGAAGCTTGAGGAGGGGCCGAGCGGGCCCGGAGGCCGGGCTCGACGGTGGCGATGAGCAGCTCGGCGGCGTCGGAGGCGCTGACCGCCTCGGTTCGCAGCCACCAGCGCCCCAGCGCCTCGGCGGCGCCGAGCAGGGCGGTGGAGAGGGCCTCGACTTCGACCCGGGCGGCCTCGCGCTGGCGCTCGGAGAGCTGGGCCAGCAGGGTCCCGGAGACCATCGCGATGATCTGGCCGCGGTACTCGGCGACCCGGTCGGCGACGTCGCCGCTCTGCGGCAGCGTCTCGTCGAACAGCACCGCCCAGGCGGCGCGGTCGGCGTCGAGGAAGGCGAAGAAGGCGCGGACGCCGGCCCCCAGCGCGTCGCCGGGGCTGGCCGTGGCGGCGACCGCGTCGGCAACGGTCTTGGTGAGGGCGTCTCCGACCCGCTCCATGCAGGCGATGTAGAGCTGCTCCTTGTTGCCGAAGTAGTTGTAGAGCAGCGGCTTGGTGACCCCGACGGCAGCGGCGATCTCGTCCATCTTCACCGCCGCGTAGCCCCGCTCGGCGAAAAGCCCGTGCGCGGCGGCCAGCGTCTGCTCCATCCGGTCCTCCCGCGGGAGCCGGGACCGTGGCGATATTGCAGCCATCGGTGTAGAGGTTACCCAGATATAAATTTATATCTAGGTAAGAGTGACGGACCTCACAGAGATATCATACAGAATTGTATAATACAATTCTGTATAAGGTCTCCGGTTGAAGTTGGGCCATCTATACAAGTACGTATAATGCAGGTTTGTATGAATGGTCTCGTCAGCAACCCATTCCACTTCGGAGCGCTTGCCCTGGATGAGGCTTTCACCGACAGGGAGCAGGAGCGGGCCGAGTTGACGAGCGACATCCGCAATGGCCAGGATGTCGTCGTCATTGCTCGTCGCCGCCTGGGCAAGTCGTCCCTGGCTTGGAGCGCCGCTCAGGCAGTGGCGGCCGATGGCGTGCTCGTCGCCCAGGTGGACCTGATGACTACTCCCACCAAGGAGCGGCTGGCCGCGGCCTTGGCCGGATCGATCTTCGAGCAGATCGCATCGACGCTGGAGCGCGTCAAGGAAGCCGCTCTCGCTCCGTTCCGTGGGCTTCAGATCCAGCCCACGGTGACCGTGGACCCCGGAGACGGCAGCTACTCATTCAGCTTCGCGGCGAACGAGCGGCCGGAGGACATTGATGCCACCCTCGAGAGGCTTTTCCGCCTGCCCGGCGAGCTTGCCGCTGCCAGGGGACGCAGGGCGGCGCTGGTCATGGACGAGTTCCAGCAGGTCGTCGACATCGATCCCTTGCTTCCGAACGTGATGCGCGCCGTGTTCCAGCAGCAGCCGGAGGTCGCACACGTCTACCTGGGCAGCAAACGCCATGTCATGGACCGCCTCTTCAACGACCAGAACGAACCCTTCTGGCGCAGCGCCAAGACGGTGGAGCTCGGCGCGATCGATCCCGTCGCATTCGCCCCGTTCCTCGTCGACCGCTTCGACGTTACTGGCAAGTCGATCGCGCCGGACGCGGTGGCGGCGGTGCTGGATCGCACCGAGGGGCACCCGTATGCCACCCAGCAGCTCGGCTACTTCCTCTGGGAGCGAACCGCGGTCGGCGAGGAGGCCTCCGAGGAGGCCGTGGAGCAGGCCCTCGGCGACGTCCTACGCTCGGAGCACACCCACTTCGTTCTCCTCTGGGAAAGCTCGAGCACCCATCAGAAACTGGTTATGGAGGCACTGGCTCGCGAAGCCGGCCGCCCTTTCAAGGCGGAGTATCGTCGCCAGCACGGTCTCGGTCAGGCCACGAATGTCCAACGGGCACTGGGGACGCTCGAACAGCGGGAGATCGTGATCGGGAACGAGGGTGCGTACCGCCTCGGGGAACCATTCCTCGCCGAGTGGCTGAACGCGCGGTAGAAGGGAGTTTGCACGCACGGCCGGGGACGCGCCTGGCGGCGCGCCCGGACCGTTAGGCCATTCCGTTGGGAGCAGTCAGGCCTCGGAGAAGCCGAAGCGGTGCTGGAGGCGGCGGAGGGGGGAGGGTGCCCACCAGTTCCACTCGCCGAGCAGGCGCATCAGGGCGGGGACGAGCAGGGCGCGGACGATGGTCGCGTCGATCATCACCCCGACCGCCATCCCGATCGCGATCTGCTTGACGAAGAAGACGCTCGAGACCGCGAAGGCGAGGAAGACGAGGGCGATGGCGAGGGCGGCGGCGGTGATCACCCGGCCGGTGCGGCCGATCCCGACCGCGACCGCCTCCTCGTTGGAGTCGCCGGCGTCGTAGCGCTCTTTGATCCGGGCCATCACCAGCACCGCGTAGTCGGTGGCGAGCCCGAAGAGGACCGCGAAGAGGAAGACCAGGCTGGTCACCTCGATCGCCGCCGGCCCGGTGTAGTCGAGCGGCGCCTTCAGCCAGCCCTCCTGGAAGGCGAGGACGAGGATGCCGAGCGTGGCGCCGAGGGTCAGCGTGTTCATCAGCAGGGTCTTCAGCGGCAGCAGGATCGAGCCGGTCAGCAGGAAGAGCAGCAGCAGGGTGGTGAAGGCGACGATCGCCACCACCAGCGGCGCGTGGTCGACGAGGCTCTGCTTCTGGTCGATGAAGCCGGCCGTGTTGCCGGAGACGAGCGCGACGGCGCCGTCGGGCGCGTTCAGCTCGCGGATCGCGTGGACGGAGTCCTGGGACTCGCCGCTGAGGGCGGGCCCGGAGAGGGCGAAGTTGGCGTAGGCGACCTCCTCGGAGGCGGGGAGGAAGGGGGTGCCGCGGGTGACTCCGGGGACCGCTTCGACGCGCTCGCGAAAGGCCGCCAGCTGCCCCGGCCCGGCGCCGCCGTCGACGGTGACCGTCACCGCCTCGGTGACGTCGCGCGAGTAGTGCGCGTCGAGGTAGCGATAGGCGTCGTAGGAGGGCTGGCCGGGCGGCACGGCTTCGGCGCTGGGGCCGGTCAGGGTCGTCCAGAGCAGCGGCGAGGCGGCTGCCAGCAAGAGGCCGGCGCTGGCCAGGGCGACCGCGACCGGGCGCCGCATCACCCCGCGGGCCAGCCTGTACCAGCCGTCGGAGGCGTCGGAGACAGCCGGGCCGCGGCGGGTCGAGAGGGCGTCGATCTTCGGCCCGAGCAGGGCCAGCATGGCGGGGACGACGAGGATCGCCATCACCACCGAGAGGACCGCCACCGAGGCTCCCGCCACCGCCATCGAGTAGAGGAAGCGCTGCGGCATCACGATCAGGGCCGCCATCGCCGCGGCGACGGTGAGGCCGGAGAAGACGACGGTGCGCCCGGCCGCGCTGACGGTGCGGCGGTGCGCCTCGCGGGTGTGGCCGTCCCGCTCGGCCTCCTCGCGGTACCTGGAGACGAGCAGCAGCGCGTAGTCGACGGCGAGGCCGAGGCTCAACCCCGTGGCGATGTTGAGCGCGAACAGCGAGGTGTCGACGAAGCCCGACATCACCCGCAGCACCAGCAGCGTGCCGACGATCGAGATCACCCCGAGCAGCAGCGGGATCGCCGCCGCGATCACCCCCCGGAAGACGAACAGCAGCAGCAGGGCGAGCAGCGGGAAGGCGATCAGCTCCGCCTTGGTGAGGTCCTTGCGGGTCTGGTCGTTGGTCTCGTTGAAGCCGGCCGCGTAGCCGCCCATGGCGACATCGAGCGGGGTGTCGGCAATCGCTTCGTCGACCGCCTCCGCCGCGTAGCCGCCGGCGTCCTGGATGTCCGCCGTCGAGAGATTGACGGCCAGGGCGAGGGACTCGCCGTCGCGGGCGATCAGGGTCGTCGCGGCGCGGCGGTCGGTGAGCGGGTTGACGACGCGCCCGACGTATTTGGCCCCGGCCATCTCGGTGTTGAGCGCGCCGACCTCGCGGCGGAACCCGGCGTCTGCGAGGTCGAGCTTGCCGCCGTCCGGGGAGCGGACGACGACGACCAGGCCGGGGTTGGGGTCGTAGCCGAGCGCGCCGCGCAGCAGCGAGCCCGCCTGCTCGCTCTCGGAGGCGCTGTCGGTGAACCCGGCCGCCTTCAGATGGCGCTCGACGTCGTGCCCGAAGGCCAGGGACAGCACCGCGAACAGCCCCACCGCCGCGAGGACGAGCTTCGGGCGGTGCCAGGTGAGATCTGCGATCCGGTTCACGATCGGCCGGCACAGTACCAGAATTCAAAGCACTCGCTTTGAAATTCAAAGTTAGGCGTTGTTAGAATCGCCCGATGGCACGCCGCCAGTACGACCAGGCCTGCAGCGTCGCCGCCGCGCTCGACCGCGTTGGCGAGCGCTGGTCGATGCTGATCGTGCGCGAGCTCTCGCTGGGCCCGCTGCGCTTCTCCGACCTCGCCCGCGGCGTGGGTGGCGCACCCACCGACATCCTCACCCGCCGCCTCCGCGACCTCGAAGGGGACGGAATCGTCCGCCGCACCGAGCTCGGCCCGCCCGCCGCCGGCGCCGCCTACGAGCTGACCGATCTCGGCCACGGCCTCGACGGGGCGATGTTGGAGCTGGGCCGCTGGGGGCTGCACTTCTACGACATCGGCAGCGTCGCCGACATCAGCCCGATCTGGCTCGCAAACGCGCTGCGAGTCGTCCTCCAGCCGCCCCGCGAGGCCGCCGCCGCCGTGCAGCTGCACAGCGGCGGAGTCTCCAGCTGGGTGCGGATCAGCAACGGCGCCTCGACGGCCGGCCGCGGCACGATCGACGGTCCCGACCTGACCGTGACCGGTTCCCCGCCGGCGATCGTCGCCGCCTTCGTGGTCGGCACCGCCGGGGTGCCGGAGCTCGAGATCGAGGGGGACGAGGCGCTGCTCGACGAGCTGCGCGGGATGGTCGTGATCCCGGACCGCCTGCGCGAAGAAGCGCAGATGCTGGTCGAGAGCGGGGGCCTGCTGGTCGCCGCCGCCGAAGCAGCCGCGCAGGCGAGCTGAACGGCTAGCTCAACTCGGTGCCGTCGTAGAGCTTCTTGACGTGGACGGTGCCGGCCGGCGCCGCTTCGATGCAGAGCTTGCAGAGGACGCACTCGTCGAGGTTCTTCTCGACGATCTCGACCCGCCCGTCGGCGTCCTTGTAAATGTCGACGGGGCAGACTTCCTCGAGCTTGGCGGCGACGGCGGGGTCCGTGGCGATTGACTCGTCGACCTCGACGTCGATGAAGACCTTGTTCAGCTGCTCGGCCATCAGGCGGTCACCCCCAGCTTCTCCTTGACGGCGTCGGGGATCTCGTCGATCCGCTCGACGACGCGGATGCCAGCGGCTTCGAGGCGGGCGATCTTCTGGGTCGCCGTGTCCTCGGCGCCCTCGACGATCGTGCCGGCGTGCCCGAAGCTCATCCCCTTCATCTCCTCGTCGTCCATGAATTTCCCGGCCATGAAGGCGACGATCGGAAGGCGGCTGTCGTTGTCCTTGACCCAGGCGGCCAGCTGGGCCTCCATGCGGCCGCCGGGCTCGGTGTAGATGACGATCGCCTTGGTCTCCTCGTCGGCCTCGAAGTAGGGCATCAGCTCGGCGTAGGTGGAGCCGATGATCGCGTCGCCGCCGATCGAGACGGCGGTGGAGACGCCGAGGCCGGCCTGGGTCAGCGAGGAGGAGATCTCGGTGGTCATCCCGCCCGAGCGGCTCATCACCCCGACCGGGCCGGGCGCGTAGGCCTTGGCCGCGTCTTTCGCCGGGCCGCCGATCCCGCCCATCTTGCAGACGTCCGGGACGATCAGGCCGAGGCAGTTGGGGCCGATGATGCGGGCGCCGTTCATGTCGGCGAGCTCGACCATCTGGGCGACGTCGCCGCGCGGGATCCGCTCGGTGACGATGACGATCAGCTTGATCCCGTTGAGGATCGCCTCGAAGACGGCGTCCTTGGTGAAGGCGGGGGGGACGGTGACGACGGAGCCGTCGATCGGACCGCCGTGGTGCTCGACCGCCTGGGCGACGGTGTCGAAGACCGGCACCCCGTGGACCTCGCGGCCCTTGCGGCCGGGGGTGACGCCACCGACGATCTTGGAGCCGTAGTCGAGGCACTCGCGGGTCAGGTTGACCGCCTCGCGGCCGGTGATCCCCTGGACGATGAAGGTGGTGTCGCGGCTCAACAGGATGCTCATGCGGGCGCCCCCTGGATCTTGGCGACGGCGCGGCCGGCGGCCTCCCACATCGAGACCGAGCGGTCGCAGTACTCGACGCCGTAGCGCTCGAGGATCTTGAAGCCCTCGTCCTCCCAGGCGCCCGGGATGCGGAAGATCGCGA
>CAMPIP010000030.1 GCA_946886425.1 uncultured Actinomycetes bacterium | reverse complement strand
CACCCGCCCCTGGCGGCCCCGGCCGACCCGGCCTTCGCCAAGGTCGATTGGGTCGACACGACCAGCGCCTACGGCCCGCTGTTCACGCTCGCCACCTACCCGCTGGCCTGGCTGCCGGTCGGCGCCGCGGTCGCGGTCCTCAAGGCCGCCGCGGCGCTATCGGTGCTGGGCCTGGCCCTGGTCGTCGCCCGGCTCGCCGCCTGGCGCGGTGCCGACCCCCTCCGCGCCGCCGCCTTCGTCGCCCTCAACCCGCTGGTCCTCGTCCACGTCGTCGGCGGTGCTCACAACGACGGCCTGGCGATGCTGCTGGCCCTGCTCGGCGTCGCGGCCCTGCTCGCCGCTCGCGAGGCGAGCGCCGGTGCCGCGCTGGTCGCCGCCGTCGCCGTCAAGGCTTCGACCGCGGTGGTGGCACCGTTCGCCCTCCTCGCCCGGGCCAGGCCAACCGCTCGCGACGGTCAGCCGCCGCTCGCCGCCGTGGACGCCCGCCGCCGGAGCACCCGGTCGCTCCGCAACCTCCTCGCCGGCGCCGCCCTCGCCGCCCTGGCGATCGCCGCGGCCGCCTACGCCGGCTTCGGCTGGGACTGGCTGCACGCCCTCGGCCTCGCCGGCGAGAACCAGGGCCGGACCAGCCACATGAGCATCCCGATCGCGGTCGCGCGCCTCACCGGCCTCGACCCCAATCCGGTCCGCGCCGCCGCCCTGGCCCTCTACGCGGCCCTGGTCGCCTACCTGCTGGTGCGCGTCTGGCGCGGCGGCGACTGGGTCCGCGCCAGCGGCTGGGCAACCCTCGGCCTGCTCCTCGCCACCGCCTGGCTGCTCCCCTGGTACCTGGTCTGGCTGCTGCCCCTCGCCGCGGTCGCCCGCGACCGCCCCCTGCAGCTCCTCGCCCTCGCCCTGACCGCCTACCAGCTCGGCGCCCGCATCCCGCTCTAGTAACGGGATGGTTGAACTCCAAATGATCAGGCGTTGATACGGTGCCCGCCCGTGAAGTGGCTGGGAGCATTCTGCGTGGCGGCCGCGCTGGCCCTTGTCGGCTGTGGCGAAAGCGCGGGAGTTTCGGTCTCCCGCGACGAGGTCGGCGCCGGCTGGCCACTCACCGTCGAGAGCGGGACGCTGCGCTGCGAAGGCTCAGAACGGTTCGGAGCCATCGTCTTCACGGACCCGGACGGCAACGAGTACGCGGTGAACGGAGTCGCGAAGGGGGATGGCTTTGCGCCGATCGACCCAGTCTGGCGAGACGACCCAGAACTCGCGGGCCTCAAGGTCCCTCTCGGCCCTCTGATCGAGCGCGGTCTCGCCCTCTGCACGTAGCGAGGCGGGACCGGTGTGAGTTATCCCCGCCTGCCGGGGATAACTCACACGAACACGAACTCAGAGGATTTCGGGGGAGTGGCCGCCCCGCTCGCCCTTCGCCTCGGCCTCCTGCTCCTCGGGCGAGGCGTGGATGATGCCGGTCTGGACGCTCCAGCCCTCGCGGCGGCCGAGGGCGGTGACGGTGCCGACGTAGATGAGTTCGCCGACCGTCATCACGCCGCGCACGGCGATCGCGATCAGCGAGCCGAGCGCGAAGCTCTTGCCCGGCAGCGCCGCCTTGACCCCCCAGGCGAAGGCGGCGTCGCGAACGCCCAGCCCGGCGGGCGCGACCAGGGTGACGAGCGCCGCGAAGTACCCGATCGCCTGCGCGGAGCCGACCAGGAGGATGTCGTCGAAGGGTATGTAGGTGACCGAGCGGGCGACGCAGTAGATGCCGAGCGCGACCACGAACCAGTTGGCCGAGAAGTAGACGAGCAGGGCCAGCACGCCCTTCAGCGAGATCACCGAGGGCAGCGGCTCGCGGCCGAACGCCTTCAGCGCCTTGTTGGCCAGTGGCCCGAACACGCGGGGGTGCAGGAGCGCGATCGCCAGCGGGATCAGCAGCAGCACCGCGAACCGCAGCGGTTGCCCCTGCAGGTCCGGGTGGTTGAGGATGAAGTAGGCGGCGACGACGATCGCCGAGGTGGCCGAGATCGCCTGTTCGTAGACGATGCTGGCGATCGTCACCCGGCGCGACACCCCCGCCCGCTCGGAGAGCAGCACGCGGCCGAGCACGTAGAGGACGCTGCCGGGGACGTAGCGCGCCAGCAGCGGCTGCCCCCAGGCGACCTGGGCGCGGCCGAACCCGATCGGGTGGCCGAGGAAGCGGAGGATGAACTCCCAGCCGAGGGCGCTGAAGACGAAGAAGAAGGGCAGGATGACCACGCCCGGGACCAGCCAGCCGACCTTGAAGTGGACGCCTTCGCTCTTGATCTCCGACCACTGGTCGATGACCGTGAGGACGAGGAACCCGAAGATCAGGACGACGAGGCCGATCTGCAGGGCAAGGCGGACGCGACGGCTGCGCGGCGGGCGCGATCCGAAGCGTGCCCCGGCCTCGCCGATCCGGTGCAGGAGTGGTTGGCTGCGCTCCACGTCGTCGCACCATAGTGAGGTCGACGGGCGAACTCCGGTTAGGGAGAATCAGGGCGTGGGCGAGTTCGAGCTGCTGGCCAAGGTGAGAGAACGGCTGGGCGCGCCCGGGCCGCGGGTCCACCTGGGCAGCGGCGACGACGCTGCCGTGACGGTCCCGGGCGGCGCCACGGCGACCTCGGTGGACGCCCTCGTCGAGGGAGTCCATTTCCGCCGCGACACCGCCTCCCCGACCCAGATCGGCCACAAGGCGCTGGCCACGGCACTCTCCGACCTGGCGGCGATGGGCGCCGAGGCGGGCGAGGCCTACGTCGTCCTCGGCCTCCCGGCCGACCTCGGCGAGCCCGCGTGCCTGGAGCTGGCCGACGGCATGGCCGCGCTGGCCGAGCGCACCGGCACCACGATCGCCGGCGGCGACGTCAGCCGCGCCCCGGCCCTGACCCTTGCCGTCACCGTGGTCGGCCACGCGGCCCGGCCCGAGGACATGGTCAGCCGCGGCGGCGCCCGACCCGGCGACGTGCTCGTCCTCACCGGCGAGCTCGGCGGCGCCGCGGCGGGACTGGCGCTCCTGGAGAACCCCTCCCTGGCCGCCGCCGTCGACGCCGAGACGGCCGCCCGCCTGCGCCGCCGCCAGCTGGAGCCGCAGCCGCGCCTCGGTGCCGGACGCGCCCTCGCCGGCGCCGGCGCCCGGGCGATGATCGACCTCAGCGACGGGCTCGGCGGCGACGCCGCCCACCTCGCCTTGGCAAGCGGCGCCCGGCTCGAGATCGAGGCCGGCTCGCTCCCCCTCGCCAAGGGCGTCGCCGAGATCGCCCTCGCGCTGGGCACCGAGCCGCTCGAGCTGGCGAGCTCAGGCGGCGAGGACTACGAGCTGCTCGCGGCCCTGCCCGCGGAGCGGCTGGCCGAGGCGACAAGCGGGATCGCCGCGCGGGAAGCGACGACCCTGGGCCAGATCGGCACGGTCGTGGCCGGCGAAGGGGTCGAGATCAGGCTGCCCGGCGGGGCGAAGCTTGACGCGAGGGGATTCGACCAGCTGGGGCGCTAGGCCCGCCGCCGAGGACGAGCAGCTCGCGAACGCCGCGCCGGCGCAGCATCGCCGTCGCGATCTGCGAGGGGTCGGGCTTGTAGGTGCCCGCTTCGACCAGGGTCTTCAGTTCCTGTGCTTGCATCGCCCCACTTATCGGCTACCTAAAATCAGATCCTTAGTTCTGGGTACTCGCACATGTGTCCACGTCGGTGGGCGCACTACTCTGTCAGCCGTGGCGAACGGCTCGGCCCGCATCCTCCTCGTCGATGACGAGCAGTCGATCCAGACGCTGCTCAGCTACCCGCTGCGCAAGGACGGCTACCACGTCACCTCCGCGCTCGACGGCGGCGAGGCCCTGCAGCGTTTCGAGGAGGGCCGCTTCGACCTCGTCATCCTCGACCTGATGCTGCCCCGCCTCGACGGGGTCGAGGTCTGCCGGGAGCTGCGCTCGCGCAGCCAGGTACCGATCATCATGCTGACCGCCAAAGGCAGCGAGACCGACAAGGTCGCCGGCCTCGAGGTCGGCGCCGACGACTACATCACCAAGCCCTTCTCGATGCGGGAGTTCCGCAGCCGCGTCAAAGCCGCCCTGCGCCGCTCTCGAATGGGCGGCGAGACCGCCGAGGAGGAGGCGATCGAGAGCGGCGAGTTGACGATCGACTTCGGCCGCCGCATGGTCACCCTGCGCGAGGATGAGGTGCGCGTCACCTACGTCGAGTTCGAGATCCTCGGCGCCCTCGCCCGCTCCCCCGGCCGGGTCCTCACCCGCGAGACGCTCCTCGAGCACGTCTGGGGCGACTCCGAGTACCGCGACCCCCGCACCGTCGACGTCCACATCCGGCACCTGCGCGAGAAGCTCGAGCAGGATCCCAAGGAACCGGAGTTCCTCTTCACCGTGCGCGGGGTCGGCTACCGCTTCCGCGAGTAGGAGATGCGCCGGCTCAAGCTCACGACGCTGGGCAGCCGGATCACGGTCATCTCGATCGCGATCGCGATCGGCACCGTCTTCGTCGTCTACCTCTACGCGGTCGCGATCGGCGGTGCCGCCAGCGGCCTCGGCTCCGTCAAAGGCCAGATCCTCGTCGGCGGCCTGATCGCGGTCGCGATCGCCGCCGCGATCGGCGTCTATTACGCGCACATGGCGGCGCGCAACATCGCCCGGCTCCAGGACGCCGCCCGCAAAGTCGCCGACGGGAACTTCGAAACGCCGATCCCGATCGCCTCGGCCGGCCAGCTCGGTCAGCTCGCCCGCACCTTCAACGAGATGCAGCGCCGCCTGGCCGAGCTCGACAGCGCCCGCAAGCAATTCATCGCCAACGCGTCCCACGAGCTGCGGACGCCGATCTTCAGCCTCGGCGGCTTCGTCGAGCTGCTCGAAGAGGAGGACCCGAGCCCGGAGGAGCGCGAAGAGTTCGTGCGGACGATGCGGCAGCAGATCGACCGCCTCACCAAGCTCACCGCCGACCTCCTCGACCTCTCCCAGCTCGATGCCGGGGCAATGGTGATGCAGGTCCGCGACGTCGATCTCGGCGCTCTCGCCCGCGAGGTCACCAGGGAGTTCGGCGCGCGCGCCGATTTGCGCGGCTCACGCCTGGAGCTGCGCACTCCCGACCAGCCGGCGCTGGCGCTCGCCGACCCCGACCGGGTGCGCCAGATCATCCGTATCCTCCTCGACAACGCCCTCACCCACACGGCCGAGGGCACCAAGGTGACCGTGACTACGTACTCCGTCAACCGCCGCGCCGAGCTGACCGTCTCCGACGAGGGAGCCGGGATCCCGCAGCGCGTCCAGGGGCGGATCTTCGAGCGCTTCTACACCGCCGACTCCGCCGGCGGCTCCGGCCTCGGCCTGGCGATCGCCCGCGAGCTCGCCCAGCGCATGGACGGGCGTATCTCGATCAGCTCCAGCCGCCGCTTCACCGCCTTCACGCTCGACCTGCCCCCCGCCGTCGAATCGACGGTCCCCACCGCGGCGCCGGTGCTCAGGGCCCGCGGATGAAGACCCGCGCGACGCTGGGGGCGCTGCTGCTCTGCCTGGCGCTGCTCGCCGGCTGCGGCTCCGGCGAGGGCGGCGACTCCAGCGGCGAAGGCGGGACCCGCGCCGCCGAGGCGCCGCGGGTGATCGTCGAGACCGCCGGCGCCGGCTTCGACGCCGCCCGGGTCTTCCGCGAGGCGGCTCCCGGCGTGGTCACGATCCGCTCCGTCTTCGACGCCGGCGCCGCCGAGGGCTCCGGGTTCGTCCTCAATGCCGCCGGCGAGATCGTCACCAACGCCCACGTCGTCACCGACGAATCGGGTGGCGCCTCGCGGTCCGCGGCCAAGGCCGTCTACATCGAATTCCCCGACCGCAACGTGCTGCCGGCGAAGATCGTCGGCTTCGACCCCTTCGCCGACGTCGCCCTGCTGAAGGTCAAGCCCGACGGCTTCGAGCTGCACCCGTTGGAGCTGGGGAACGACGCCGTGCTGCGGGTGGGCCAGCCGGTGGCGGCGATCGGCAGCCCCTTCGGCGAGCAGCAGTCCCTCTCCAGCGGGATCGTCTCGGCGATCGACCGCTCGGTCCAGTCGCTGACCCAGTTCCAGATCGAGGGCGCGATCCAGACCGACGCCTCGATCAATCCCGGCAACTCCGGCGGCCCGCTGCTCGACGCGGCGGCCCGGGTGATCGGCATCAACCAGCAGATCGAGACCAACTCCGGCGCCAACGACGGCGTCGGCTTCGCGGTGCCGATCTCGACCGTGAAGCGCTCGGTCGCCCAACTCGAGGAGGACGGAACCGCCGAATACGCCTACATCGGCGTCTCCAGCCAGGCGCTCTACCCGCAGCTGGCCGCGAAGCTCGGGCTCGACACCACCTTCGGCGGCCTGCTCGCCGAAGTCGTTCCGGGCGGCCCCGCCGACAAGGCCGGGCTCGAAGGCGGCGAGGAGAAACTGCGCTTCCAGGCCGCCGAATACCGCACCGGCGGCGACGTGATCCTCCAGGTCGACGGCCACGACGTCGTCGAGCCCGACGATCTGGCCCGCCTGATCGCCACCAAGAAGCCCGGCGAGACGGTGACCATGACGGTGCTCCGCGACGGTCAGCGCGACCAGGTCGAGATGACCCTCGGCAAGCGCCCGGACGGCCCCTCGGGCGGCTGACCGCCTACGCGCCGGAATTCCGTGTAGAACTCCGGCCTTGCTTCAAGAAGTCGCACTCGGCCAGAAGGCGCTCACCGACTACACCCACGTGGTCGGCAAAGAGCTGACCGAGCAGATCCGCGAACTGGCGGAGCCCCTCAAGGGCAAGCGGGTCCTCCACGTCAGCGCCACGGCCTTCGGCGGCGGGGTCTCGGAGATCCTCTACACGATCGTGCCGCTGATGCGGGACGCCGGCGTCGACGCCCACTGGCACGTGATCTTCGGCAAAGAGGAGTTCTTCAACGCCACCAAGCTCCTCCACAACTCCCTGCAGGGGGCCGAGGAGAGCCTCAGCGACGAGCAGTGGGAGCTGTTCGACGAGATCAACCAGATGAACGCCGAGGGCTTGGAAGGCGAGTGGGACACGGTGATCGTCCACGACCCGCAGCCGATCGGCCTGCGCCGCGGCGCCCTCGCCAAGGGCAAGAACTGGATCTGGCGCTGCCACATCGACCTCTCGACTCCGAACCCGGCCCCGATCGCCCGGCTGCTGCCGCTGATCGAGGAGTACGACGCGAGCGTCTGGCACCTTCCCGCCTACGTCCCCTCCGGGATGGACGGCGCCGGCCGCGACGGCGTCAACATCATCCCCCCGGCGATCGACCCGCTCTCGCCGAAGAACATGGCCTTCTCGCCCGAGGACGCGGCCTTCGTCTGCAAGCAGTTCGGGATCGACCCCGACCGGCCGCTGCTCACCCAGGTCTCCCGCTTCGACCCCTGGAAGGACCCGATCGGCGTCATCGACGCCTACCGGGAGGTGACCGCGAAGATCCCGGAGGCGCAGCTGGCGATGGTCGGCTCGATGGCCAGCGACGACCCCGAGGGCCGCGAGTACTTCCAGAAGACCTACGAATACGCCGACAACGATCCCGACATCAAGATCCTCAGCAACCTCAACAACGTCGGCGCGATCGAGGTCAACGCCTTCCAGTCCCAGTCCGACGTGGTCCTGCAGAAGTCGATCCGCGAGGGCTTCGGCCTGACCGTCACCGAGGCGCTCTGGAAGGGCCGCCCGACGGTCGCCGGCAACGTCGGCGGCATCCCCCTGCAGATCGAGGACGGGATCAGCGGCTTCCTCGTCAACTCCCCCTCCGAGTGCGCCCAGCGCTGCCTGGAGATCCTCGAGAACCCCGGGCTCGGCAAGAGCCTCGGGCGGGCCGGCAAGGAGCACGCTCGCCGCGAGTTCCTCTCGCCGCGACTGCTGCGCGACTGGCTCGGGCTGATCGGGAAGCTCGAAGGCTGACCGCGTAGTCTCTGCGGCGTGGAGGGCTCGCCGCTGATCATCGTCTCGAACCGCGGTCCCGCCCAGTTCGAGCGGGACGCCGACGGCGAGCGCACGGTGCGGCGCGGCGGGGGCGGCCTGGTGACCGCGCTCTCCGGCCTGGTCCGGCACCGCGACGCGCTCTGGATCGCCTCGGCGATGACCGACGAGGACGTCGCCGTCTCCGAAGAGAAGGGCGGCCCGGCCGAGTTGAGCCTCGAAGGCGTCGACTACAAGGTCCTCCTCGTCGGCAGCGACCCCGAAGCCTACGACCGCTTCTACAACGTGATCGCCAACCCGATCCTCTGGTTCATCCAGCACTACCTCTGGGACCTCTCCAACGCACCGGACATCCGCCAGGACGAGCTCGACGCCTGGGACTTCGGCTACCAGGCGGTCAACCGCGACATCGCCCGCGCCGTGGTCAGCCAGATCTCCGAGCAGGAGCGGCCGCTGGTGATGCTGCACGACTACCACCTCTACACCGCGCCCGGGATGATCCGGGCCGAGCGTCCGGACGTCTTCCTCCACCACTTCGTCCACATCCCCTGGTCCCAGCCGGACAGCTGGCGGGTGTTGCCGGGCCGGATCCGCGAGGCGATCTTCGAGGGGATGCTGGCCAACGACATCATCGGCTTCCACACCCACGCCTACTGCATCAACTTCCTGCGCTGCTGCGACGAACTGCTGGAGGCCGAGGTCGACTACGTGACCCGCGAAGTCCGGCATGCCCGCGGCCGCACCCTTTGCCGCGCCTACCCGCTCTCGATCGACGCCGCGCGCCTGCAGCAGGCGGCCGAATCGCCGGAGGTGACGAGCGCCGAGCGCGAGGTTCTGGAGCGCCGCCGCAAGCACCTGATCATCCGCGTCGATCGCGCCGACCTCTCCAAGAACGTGCTGCGCGGCTTCACCGCCTTCGACACCTTCCTCGAACAGCACCCGGAGTTCCGCGAAGAGGTCACCTTCATCGCCCACCTGCAGCCCTCCCGCCAGGACGTCCCCGAGTACGCCGAGTACCTGGAGCGGATCGAAGCCCTGGTCGCGGTCGTCAACCACCGCCACGGCACCACCGACTGGATGCCGATCGACCTGCGCATCTACGAGAACTTCCACGACGCCGTCGCCCGCTACAAGCACTTCGACCTGCTGATGGTCAACTCGATCTTCGACGGCATGAACCTGGTCGCCAAGGAGGCCCCGGCGGTCAATACCCGCGACGGCGTCCTGATGCTCTCCGAGAACACCGGCTCCCACGAAGAGCTCGGCGACTGCACCCTCACCGTCAACCCCTTCGACATCCAGGAGCAGGCCGACGCGATCTACCGGGCCCTGACGATGAGCCCCGAGGAGCGCCACGCGCGGTCGGCGCGGCTCAAGGAGATCATCCTCTCCAGGAATCCCGGCGACTGGGTCGACTCGCAGCTGGCGGACATCGAGGAGATGCGGACAACGCTCGCGTAGGGGTCGGGGGGCGAGACCGCCCTTTCTCGGCCCTTAGCGGTGGATGCGAGGCGTGCGGATCCGTTGGCGGGCTGCCTGGAAGGGTGCGATCGCCGTGGTCGCGGCGCTGGCGGTGCTGCGGTTCGGCCCCGGGCTGTTGGCGCCTCCGGAGCCGCCGCCGCTGGGCCCGGACGTGGGGCTGCCGCGGGGGCTGCCGCGGGGGGTGCCGAGCGAGCGCGGTCGAGGTTTGGGTCGCTATCCGGACCAAAAGACGACCGCACCCACTCGGCGGGCTCGGAAAGTCCCGAAGCGGCGGGAGGCAGGACCGGCGCCCGCTCCCCCGACGCCGAGCCCGCTCCCGCCGGAACCAACGCCATCGCCGGAACCAACGCCATCGCCGGAACCAACGCCATCGCCCGCGCCCGAACCCGCGACTGCGCCGGCGGCGCCTCCACCGCCCGAGCCACCCCCCACCAGCGACGGATCAGTGGAGTTCGCTCCGCGCTGACCCGAGGGGCGGATACCCCTCCGAACGGCTTGTACTTCTTCGGCAGCCGGCTCTAGGACTGCTCCTCACGATCCACCGAAGCAAGTTGAGAGAGGAGGGGTATCCGCCCCTCGGGCCACCCCGACGTTTCGAACTGCCCTATAGTCCCTCGCCGCTTTGGCAGCCCCACGCGAATACGAGCTTGTTTTGATGCTGGATCCCCAGCTGGACGCCCCCGCGCGCGACGCGCTGGCGCAGGAGGCCCGTGGCCAGATCGAGGCCAGCGGCGCCCTCAAACACGAGAACGTCTGGGGCTTGCGGAAGATGGCTTACGAGATCGACCGCCGCACCGAGGCCGACTACCGCTGGTTCCGCTTCGAGGCGCCCAGCGAGCTGCTCGACTCGCTCGACCACAACCTGAAGATCGCCGACGGCGTGATGCGCTTCCGGATCTTCAAAGTCGATCCCGACGCGCCGGTGATCGTGCCGCCCGCGGTTGCCGCCCCGGGTCCTCGCGAGCGCACCGGCGCCCGCGAGGAGAGCGGCGACGGCGCCGCCGACGAGTCCGGCGAGTAGCCGACTTACCCCCGCTGTTTGCGGAAATGCCCGCCCCGAGGGGGAGGGATCGCGCCGCTGCCGCTCTTAGACTGAGGTCCAGCAAACGATTTCAGAGGAGTTGAGAGCCTTGGCGGCTTCGAACGTGAACGTTGTGGTCATCACCGGGAACCTGACCCGGGACCCCGAGCTGCGCAGCACCGGGGGCGGAACTTCAATCTGCAAGCTGCGGGTGGCGGTCAACAGCCGCCGCAAAGACGGACAGTCGGGCGAATGGATCGACAAGCCGAACTACTTCGACGTCACGGTCTGGGGCGCGCAGGGCGAGAACTGCGCCAATTACCTGTCGAAGGGCCGCCCGGTGGCGATCGAAGGCCGGCTCGACTGGCGCGAGTGGGACGACCAGTCCGGGAACAAACGGCAGAGCGTCGAGATCATCGCCAACACGGTCCAGTTCCTCGGCTCCCGTGACGGCGCCGGCGGCGGCCCGGGCAATGGCGGGAACGGCGGCAACGGTGGGAACGGCGGCGGCTTCAGCCCCCAGAGCGACGTCCCCGCCGACACCTCCGACTTCGCCGGCGCGCCCTCGGGCGGCGGCGGAGGCGGCAGCGAAGACGACATCCCCTTCTAGCCCTGAAGTGCCATTGGGCGCGGCTTCTGTAGGATTCCGCGCCCAATGGCACGAGCTAGAGAGTCTTCTACGAGCAGTCCCCGCCGCGGTCGTCGCGGCCAGGACCGCACCCGCCCGCGCAAGTACACGCGGGTCAACGCCGAGACGGTCGACTACAAGGACCTCAACCTGCTGCGGCGCTTCCTCTCCGACAAGGGGAAGACGCGCGGACGGCGGGTCACCGGTCTTTCCCGCCGTCACCAGCGGCAGCTTTCGGTGGCGGTGAAGCGGGCGCGCGAGATCGCCCTGCTTCCCTACGTCGGAGAGCGCTGATGGCGCAGGCGATCCTGCTGCAGGACGTCGAGTCGCTCGGGGAGCGCGGTCAGGCGATCGACGTCGCCCCCGGCTACCTGCGCAACTTCCTGATTCCGCGCAAGCTGGCTCAGCCGGCCACCCCGGCCGCGCTGGAGGAAGCGCAGCGCCGTCTC
This sequence comes from uncultured Actinomycetes bacterium, assembly GCA_946886425.1. The sequence continues at coordinate 6,332 of CAMPIP010000030.1, read as the reverse complement.
GAGGCGGCCGAAAAGGCCGAGGAACGTCGCCGCGAACGCGAAACGCAGGCTGCCGGGCTGCTCGGCAAAACCGTCCTCACGATCCACCAGCGTGCCGGCGAGGACGGCAAGCTGTTCGGCTCGGTCGGCGCCCGCGAGATCGTCGACGCGCTGGTCGAGGCCCGCGACCTGCGGATCGACAAACGCCAGGTCCGGCTCGAGCAGCCGCTGCGCGAAATCGGCACCTTCATGGTCGAGATCGAGCTCTCCGACGGCACCGTCGCCGCCGTGAAGACGATCATCGCCGAGGAGAAGTAAGCCCCTCCCCACCGCCGCGGTCGGCGGCGTCGCTAGGCTCGGGCGATGCTCTCGCCGCGCCTGCCGACCCGGATCCGCCGCCGCGCTCGCGCCCGCACGCGCTTCGGCTGGGCCCGCGCCGAGCGGGCCACGGTCGGGCTCGCCGTCGTCGCCCTGGGCGGCGCCGGCGCCGTGATGGCCGACCAGTTCGCGCGGATGCTGCGCCGCCGCGCGCACCAGCGCCAGGACCACGAGCCGCTCTTCGAGGCCGCCCCCGCGGCCGCCGTCGACACCGCCGCGGTCGCCGTCCGCGGCTACGTCGCGGCGCCGCGGGCCGAGACCGTCCTCTTCAACCTGCTGGCCGGCTTCCTCGGCTCCTTCACCCTGGTCCGCGTCTCGACCTGGGGGATCCGCGACCGCTGGTGGCCGTTCGGGAACGTCCGCGTCGGCGGCCGCCACATCCACCACTTCGTGCCGGGCATCCTGCTCGCCTTCACGGCCGGGACTGTGGCGCTGCTGACCGACGATGACGAGCTCGAGCAGCGGCTGGCGGTGCCGATGGGCGTCGGAATCGGCCTCACCTTCGACGAGGCGGCCCTTCTGTTGGACCTGAGGGACGTCTACTGGACCCGCGAGGGCCTGCTCTCCGTCCAGCTCAGCTTCGGCGCCACGGCGATCCTCAGCATCGCGATCATCACCCTGCGGATGCTGCGGCGCGGTGAGCGGCAACTGCTTTCTCCGGCAGTTGCAGGAACGCCCGTGGCCGCCGGTGCCGGGCTCTGATTGTCTAAGGCAACCTCGCCGATCTCGGCCCCTGCCGCCGGGTCGGCGCCTTAACTAGAGAGATGCCTCAGCCAACGACCAGCCACGTCCCGCCTCAGAACATCGAGGCGGAGGAATCGGTGCTCGGGGCGATGCTGGTCTCCGAGCCGACCCTGACCCGGGTGATCGACGAAGTGAAGCTGAATGCAGCCGACTTCTACCTCGACCGCCACCGGCTGATCTTCGACTGCGTCTACGACCTCTACGCGGCCTCGAAGCCGGTCGACGAGCTCTCCGTCGCCGAGTCGCTGACCCAGCGCAACCAGATCGACGAAGCGGGCGGCAAGCACTACGTCTCCGAGCTGGCCGCCAAGGTCCCGGCCGCCGGCAACGCCAAGCATTACGCCGAGATCGTCCAGCAGAACTCGCTGCTCCGTCGTCTACTCGGGGCTGGCCAGGAAATCCAGGGCTGGGTCAACGAGCGGGATGGCGAACCGCGCGAGCTTTCCGAGCGAGCCGAGAAGCTGCTTTTCGAAGTCGCGCACAAAGAGCAGGCCAGCGACTTCCGCATTCTCGGCGACATCCTTCACGACGAGGTGGACCGCCTCGAGAAGCTCTCGACCGGCGAGATGGAGATGACCGGAACGCCGGCCGGGTTTCGCGACATCGACGCGATCACCGGTGGCTTCCAGCCCGGCAACCTGATCATCGTCGCCGCCCGCCCGGCGATGGGCAAGAGCGCCCTGGTAGCCAACATCGCCGAAAACGTCGCGGTCAAGAACAACCAGCCGGTCGCCTTCTTCTCCCTCGAGATGTCCGAGGTCGAGCTTGCCCAGCGGTTTATCGCCTGCCGGGCGCGGATCTCAGGCGACAAGCTGCGCAAGGGTCAGGTCACCGAACGCGAATGGCCGAAGGTGCTCCGGGCCTGCAACGAGCTGGAAGAGGCGCCGCTCTGGTTCGACGACTCCTCTGATCTCGGGATCCTCGACCTGCGGGCGAAGGCGCGCCGCCTCCACGCCCAGGAACAGGAGCGCGGCGGGCTCGGGCTGATCATCCTCGACTACATGCAGCTGATGCGCTCCGACGACCACCGCGCCAACCGCGTCGAGCAGGTCGGGCAGATCAGTCGTGGGCTGAAGATCCTCGCCCGCGAGCTGGAGGTGCCGGTGGTGGCGATCTCGCAGCTCTCGCGCGCGCCCGAGCAGCGGACGCCGCCAAAACCGCAGCTCTCCGACCTGCGCGAGTCCGGACAGATCGAGCAGGACGCCGACGTCGTCGTATTCCTCTACCGCGCCGACTACTACCGCGACCCCGACGAGGAGCCGGACGGCCTGGCGGACGTGATCATCGCCAAGCACAGGAACGGCCCGATCGGGACCAGGCAACTGGTCTTTCTCGACCGCTTCCCGAAATTCGCCGACCACTCCCACCAGGAGGCGCCGATCGAGCAGCCGGCCGGCGAGGAGCCGCCCTACGCCGACGCCGCCGGGGCGGGACCTGACTTCTGATGCCCGCCGTCGCCCGCTCCGAGCCCTTCCGCGAACAGGCCTGCCCGCACGGGGTCTGCGACGGCAGCGGCTGGATCCTCGGCCCGGAGGACGTCGCCCGTCCCTGCGATTGCCGGGCCGAGCGGCTGCGGCGCGGCCAGGGCCGGGGTGTCGCCGCGGCGATCCCGCGTCGCTACCGCGGCGTCTCTTTCGACCGGCCGCCGATCTCCGACATGGCCCGCGACATGACCAGCCGCTTCGTCGTCGAGGCCTGCCGCGAATACGTCGCCGACCTCGACGACAACATCGATGAGGGGCGCGGCCTGTGGCTGATCGGCAACACCGGCACCGGCAAGACCAGCCTCGGCATGGTCGTCGCCAAGGCGGCGCTTGCCCAGGGCAAGACCGTCGGCGTCTACTTCGCGCCGAAACTGCTGACCCGGATCCGCCAGACCTTCCAGGAAACCGAGAGCGAGAACGCCTACGGCCAGCTGTTCGCGAAGCTGACCGCGCTCGACCTTCTCTACATCGACGACCTCGGCGCCGAGCGCCGCACCGACTGGGTCGTCGAGCAGCTCTACGCGGTGATCAACGAGCGCTACGAGGAACAGCGCTCGATGCTCGTCACCAGCAACGCGACCAGCGACGTCGCCGAGGGCCAGCGGCAGCTCGAAGACCAGATCGGCTCCCGCACGGTCTCCCGCCTGGTCGAGATTTGCGGCGACCCATTGCCCCTCTTCGGGCCCGACCGCCGCGTCGAAGCCAGGCAGCCGCGCGCGGTCGGCGAGTAGAACCAGGCAGAATCAACGCGGCAATGCCAGGCGTGGTCATAGTCGGCGCCCAGTGGGGCGATGAGGGGAAGGGCAAGATCACCGACCTGCTCGCGGACCGAGCGGGGATGATCGTGCGGTTCCAGGGCGGCAACAACGCCGGCCACACGATCGTCCGCGAAGGCAGGGAGTACAAGTTCCACCTGATCCCCTCCGGGATCCTCTACTCGGAAAAGACCTCCGTGATCGGCAACGGGGTGGTGCTCGACCCGCGGGTGCTGCTCGGCGAGATCGACGGGCTGAAACGGGCCGGGATCGACGTCGGCAACCTGCGGATCTCCGCCAACGCGCACCTGATCATGCCCTACCACGTGCTGCTCGACACGGCCGGGGAGACGAAACTGGGCAAGCTCTCGATCGGGACCACCCGGCGCGGGATCGGCCCCTGCTACGCGGACAAGGCGCTGCGGCTGGGGATCCGGGTCCAGGACCTGCTCGACGAGAAGATCCTGCGGACGAAGATCCGCGCCGCGCTGGAGCCCAAGCAGCAGGCGCTGCGCGAGCTCTCCGTGCAGCACCGCAAGCTCCGCAAGGAAGCGGGCGAGGAGGTCGCCAAGGTCGAGGCCGAGGCAGGGGACATCCCCGACCCCCGCCTCGACGTGCACGGAATGGTCGAAGAACACGTCAACTATGGCCACCGCCTCGAGCCCCACATCGCCGACACGGCCCGGCTCTGCTGGGACGAACTCGACCGCGGCGGCACGGTGATCTTCGAGGGCGCCCAGGCGGCACTGCTCGACCTCGACCACGGCACCTATCCCTTCGTCACCTCCTCCAACCCGATCGCCGGCGCGGCCTGCGTCGGCGCCGGCGTCGGCCCGGCCGACATCGACGAGGTCTGGGGGATCGCCAAGGCTTACGCGACCCGGGTCGGCGCCGGGCCGTTCCCGACCGAGCTGGAGGACGAGATCGGCGAGCGAATGGTCGAGCAGGGCCACGAGTTCGGGACCACGACCGGGCGGCGGCGGCGCTGCGGCTGGATGGACCTGGTGGCGCTGCGCTACGCGGTGCGGCTGAACCGGATGGACGCGCTGGCGATCACCAAGCTCGACGTGCTGCGCGGGCTCGGGCCGCTGCGGGTGGCGGTCCGCTACCGGTCCAAGGAGGGCGCGGTGCTGGACAGCTTCCCGTACCACCAGTCGATCCTCCACTCCGCCACACCGGAGTACGAAGAGCTGCCCGGGTTCGACGAGGACATCGGCGAGTGCCGCGAGGAGGCCGATCTGCCCGCCGCGGCGCGGGACTTCCTCGCCTTCGTCGCCGACTTCGCCGGGGTGCCGGTGCGGCTGGTCGGGGTCGGTCCCGATCGCGACCAGACGATCTGGCTCGGCTCCTAGCGGCGGCGGCGCCTCAGGGGAATTCGGACGGCGCCAGGCTGCCGACCTTCCACTCGCCGTCCTCCTCGACCATCGGCACGAAGAAGTCGGCGCCCTTGGGGCCGTGAAAGAGGGCGAAGCCGCGGTCGCCCTCGACGCGGAGGCTGGCGACCCCCGCGGTGACCGGGTTGGCTCGCGAGGAGCGCGGGATCGGCGCGGAGAGGGCCCCGATGATCGCGGCGCAGCTCTTGCCTTTCAGTTTCGGCGAGGATTCGGCGAGCTGCTGGAGCGGTTGCGTGGCGGCTTCGGCCAGGTATTGGCAGCTCGCCTTCCAATCGGCGTCGGCACGTGCTTCCAGGTAGGCGACGAGGGACGCTTCGGCGGCTTCGAGCTCCTCGGCGTCGGCCTCCTCGCCGTAGTTCTGGATGCTGTTGTCGCCGCCGGCAGTCCGGAAGGCGGCACTGCCTTCTCCGGCGCTGGAGTCGCCACCGCTGTCGTCACCGGCCTGTTTCCCGTTGCCGCTGTCCTCGCCGCCCCGGGGAGCGGTGGTGGTGCCCTCGGTAGTCGTGGTGCCCCTCGCCGTGGTGGCGGTGGTCTCGTCGTCCCCGCCCCCGCACGCGACCAGGGCAAATGCGAGCAGCACGGCGATGGCAGCCGTCGACAAGGTCTTCACAGCAGTCCCTCCCATCGGTCGCCGGATATTAGGGAAGGAAGGCCGAAAGGAGCTCCGCACGATCTGGGTACTCACCGGTACAGCAGTGGGCGGCGAGGGCTCTTCTGGTCTACAGTCTCGATGTGGCTTCAAATAGACGTGCAGCCAAGTTGAACGAACGGCTGCCGAGGGGGAGACACGGTCTACCGAGGGAGGCGGTAACCGAATCCCAGCGCAACCGCATACACCAGGCGATGATCGAGGTCGTCTCCGAGCGTGGCTACCCGGAGACCCGGGTCGTCGACGTGATCGGCGTCGCCGGCGTCTCCCGCAAGACCTTCTACGAACTGTTCGACAGCAAGGAGGACTGCTTTCTCGCCGCCTACGACGTCCTCCTCGGCAACCTTTTGAGCGACACCGCCGAAGGCTTCGAGACCAAGCAGGGAGCGCCGTGGGCGGAGCGGGTCGCCGCCGGCCTGGGGGCCTTGCTCCAGCATCTCGCCGAGCACCCGGACGAGGCCCGCTTCGCGATCGTCGAGGTCCTCGCCGCCGGCCCGAAGGCGCTGGCCCGCCGCGACGCGGCGCTCCGCCAGTTCACCGGCTTCCTGGAGGCGGGGCGGGCCGAGACGGCGGTCGAGCTGCCCGGGATCACCTCGCTCTCGCTGGCCGGGGGGGTCAACGAGCTGCTCTACAGCGAGATCCTCCACGGCGCGGCGGCGCGGCTGCCCAGCCGCCTGCCGGATCTGATGTTTTGGATCACGCTGCCCTTCCTCGGCGCCGAGGGAGCTGCCGCCGAGCGTGAGCGCGTGCGACTCTCGATGATCGAGGGTTGAGCTGCAAGCAAAGTTGTTAAGGCGCTCTTTTGCGCGTTGCGACGGGTTTATTGACGAGCAGGGGGTGGTAGTTTGACCCGCTGGAGAGATAGTTCCACGCAAGTTTTCGACGGCTCAGGCTCCGACGGGCAGGCCGCAAAGGAGAGATATAGGGAAATGCGCAAGCACTTGATGAT
>CAMPIP010000029.1 GCA_946886425.1 uncultured Actinomycetes bacterium | reverse complement strand
GAGACGGTCGCCTGGTGCCGCGAGATGCTCGCCCTCTCCCCCTTCGCCCTGCGCCTCGTCAAGGCCAGCTTCAACGCTCACGAGGACGGCTACGCCGGGATCCAGCAGTTGGCCCACGACGCCAACCTGCTCTTCTACGGCAGCGAGGAGGCGGCCGAGGGGCGCGAGGCCTTCAAGGAGAAGCGCCCACCCGAGTTCTCGAAGTTCCCGCGGCGATCATGAGCAGCGCCGGGACAGAGGGCGCGCGATGAGGATCTGGCTGATGGCGGCGCGGCCGCGGACGCTGCCGGCGGCGATCGCGCCGGTCCTGGTCGGCACCGCGGCGGCGGTCGAGTGGGTCGGCCACCTGCCCCGCTGGGGCGCCTTCCTCGCCGCCCTGGTCGGCTCGATCTTCATCCAGATCGGCACCAACCTCGCCAACGACTACTCCGACGCCCGCCGCGGCGCCGACACCGCCGATCGGCTGGGACCGGTGCGGGTCACCTCGGCCGGCCTGGTCACCCCGCAGCGGGTACTGAACGCGACCTGGGTCGCCTTCGCGGTCGCGGTCGCCTGCGGCATCTACCTGGCGACCGTCGCCGGGGCGGTGATCCTCTTGATCGGCGCCGTCTCGATCGCCGCCGGCATCCTCTACACCGGTGGGCCGCGGCCCTACGGGTACGCCGGCCTTGGCGAGGTCTTCGTCTTCCTCTTCTTCGGCCTGGTCGCCGTCAACGGCTCCTACTACGTGCAGGTCGAGCAGCTCGACGCGCTGCCGCTGGGCCTCTCGATCGCGGTCGGCTTCCTCTCCACGGCGATCCTCGTCGTCAACAACGTCCGCGACCTGGAGACCGACCGGCGGGCCGGCAAGATGACCCTGGCGGTGCGGATGGGCCGCCGCAACGCGGTGATGCTCTACCGGCTGCTGGTTCTGGGTGCCTTCGTCCTGTTGCCGGTCTCGCTGGCCGGCAGCGGCGCGAGCGCGCTGCCGCTGATCGGGCTGCTGGCCCTGCCGCTGGCCGTCAAGCCGATGCGGGCGATGAGCAACCGCACCGACGGGCCCGCCCTCAACGCAGCCCTGGCCCAGACCGGCGCCGTGCTCGCGGCCTTCAGCCTGCTGGTTGCCGTCGGGCTGTTGATCGCCAGCTGAACCCGGCGGGGGCGCTCGTCGTGCCGGGGCGCGCCGCGAGTGCAAGGCTGTGGGAGTGAAGCTCGCCACCGCCGAGGCGATCCCATACGCACTGCCGTTCCGACGGCCGTACGTGACCGCGCGGGGCCGGCTCGAGCAGCGCGAGATGGTCTTGCTGCGCCTGCGCTCGGAGGAGGGCGTCGTCGGCCTTGGCGAAGCGGTGCCGCTCTCGCTGCGCGGCGGCGCCACGCTGGTGACCGTGGTTCGGGAACTGGAGGCCCTGACGCAGCTCGACTCGCTGAGTGAGGGCGACGTCGAGGCGGCGGCGTCGACCCTTTCCGCCCCGGCCCGGTGCGCGGCGCTGACGGCGCTGCTGGACCTGCGCAGTCGGCGCGCCGACGCAGACGCCGAGGCGCGGTCGTCGTTTGTCCCGGATAGCGACACAAAGGACGACCGCACCCCTGAGGGAGCCGGCGGGATCCCCTGCAACGCGACGCTGGTCGCGGGCGAGCCGGCGGCGGTGGCGGAGGATGCGGTGGCCTGGGCCGCAGAGGGGTTCACGACCTTCAAGCTGAAGCTGGGTGTGAGCGAGGACGTCGAGCAGGTGCGGGCGGTGCGCGAGGCGGTCGGGCCCGGGGCGCGGATCCGGGTCGACGCCAACCAGGCCTGGGACCTCGAGACGGCCGCGGCGGTCCTCGCCGAGCTGGAACCGCTCGAGATCGAGCTGGCGGAGCAGCCGGTCGGCTCGCTTGAGGACCTCGCCGAGCTGGCCAGGATCACCTCGATTCCGCTCGCCGCCGACGAGAGCGTCACCAGTTGCGAGGAGGCCGAGCGGGCGGCGGCGCTGGGTGCCTGCGAGTTCACCGGGATCAAGCTCTCCAAGGTCGGGGGCCCCGAGGAAGCGGTGGCAGTCGCTGACGTCCTCCCCGCCTATCTCTCCAGCGCTCTCGACGGCCCGGTCGGGATCGCCGCCGCCGCCCAGGTGGCGGCGACGCTGGCGGAGCGCGAGCGCCCGGAGCGCCTCGAACTCGCCCACGGGCTCGCCACCCAGCGCCTCTTCGCGACGACCGTGGCAGCGGTCGAGTGTGAGCTGCGCGACGGCCGCATCCACTCGCCTCCCGGTCCCGGCCTCGGCGTCGAGATCGACGAGGAGGCACTGCGGGCGCAGCGGCTCTAGCCTCTGGCGCACTTTGTTCCCTGCCGTCCGGGAACAAAGTGCGCCACCCATGGACGCCACCAATGCCAACACTGCGCTCGCCTCCGCATTCGCGGAGGAGCTGGCGCGGGGCGGACTGCGGCGGGTGGTGATCTCGCCGGGCTCGCGGTCGACGCCGCTGGCGGTGGCGCTATGGCGGCAGCCGGAGATCGAGGTGACCGTGGTGCTCGACGAGCGCTGCGCGAGCTTCCTGGCCGTCGGCGCGGCGCAGGCGGGCGGCGAGCCGGTGGCGCTGCTCTGCACGTCCGGTACGGCGGCGGCGAACTACCACCCGGCAGTCTGCGAGGCGGACGAGTCGGCGCTACCGCTGCTGGTCCTCACCGCCGACCGGCCGCCGGAGCTGCGCGGGGTCGGCGCCGGCCAGACGATCGACCAGGTGAAGCTCTACGGCTCGGCGGTGCGCTGGTTCTGCGAAGTCGGCACCCACGACGCCGACGACGAGGGGCTGCTGCACTACCGCTCGGTCGCCTGCCGGGCTCTGGCGGCGGCGCGGGGGGAGATCCGGCCCGGGCCGGTGCACCTCAACCTGCCCTGGCGCGAGCCGCTGGCTCCGCTACCAGTCGAGGGCGCGGTGACCGCTACCGATCCGCTGGCGTTGGAGGGGCGCGACGGGCGGCCGCTGACCGCGGTGACCCGGGTCGACGTCGAGCCCTCGGCCTTTCTGCTCGACGAGATGGCCGGACACATCGGCGACGCGATCGCCGGCGTGATCGTCGCCGGGCGCCAGCTCGACCCGGAGCTGCGCGAGCCCCTCGCCCACCTCGCCCGCGTCTCCGGCTTCCCGATCCTCGCCGAGCCGACCTCGCAGCTGCGACGCGGCCCCCACGACCGCTCACACGTCGTCGCCTCCTACGACCTGCTGCTGCGCGACGAGCACTTCGCCCGCTCCGTCGTCCCCGACCTGGTGCTGCGCTTCGGCGAGATGCCGACCAGCAAGCCGCTGCGGGCCTGGCTGGCCGGCAGCGGCGCCGACGAAATCGCGATCGACCCGCGCGGCGGCTGGAACGAGCCGACGCGCCGGGCGGCGGCGCTGCTCCGTGCCGACCCGACCGAGCTGGCAGCCGGCTGGGCGGCGCGGGTCGAAGGGCTCGCCGGCGCCACGCGGCCCGCCCCGGAGCGCTGGCTCGCCGCCGAGCGAGCCGCGCAGGAGGCGATCGAGGCGGCGCTTGCCGAGGCGGCGCCCGGAGGCGCCGGGGAAGCCGGCCCAGGCACAGAGACCGGCCCGAGCGCCGCGGCGATCACCGAGCCCGCCCTGCACCGCGCCCTCGGCGACGCACACCGCGACGGAGACCTCGTCTACACCGCCTCGAGTATGCCGATCCGTGACCAGGAGGCCTTCCTCGCCCCCGGCGCCGTGGATGCCCTCTTTCTCTGCAACCGCGGCACCAATGGCATCGACGGCCTGGTCTCCTCCGGGATCGGCGCCGCCATCGAGAGCCGCCGTCCCACCACGATCCTCACCGGCGACCTCGGCCTCCTCCACGACCTCGGCGCCCTGGCTTCCCTGCGCGAAGTCGAAACGCCAGTCCGCATCGTCGTCATCGACAACGACGGCGGCGGCATCTTCCACTTCCTCCCGCAGGCCGGGGCGCTGGAGCGCGAAGAGTTCGAGGCGCTGCTGGGCACTCCACGAGGCGTAAGCGTCGGGAAGGCGGCAGCTCTGTTCGATGTCCCTCACCGCCGCCTCGGGTCCCTCACCGAACTCCCGCAAGCGCTGGCAGCTGGCACCTCACTGACCGAGATACGGACCGACCGCCACGCAAACGTCGCGGCCCACCGCCACATCACCGACCGCGTCCACGCGGCCGTTTCCCCCTGAGCCGCCCCGACCCCACCACCTACTCAGCAAGAAACGGCAACAACGCCGCAAGCTTGATTTCCGTCTCCGCCAGCTCCGCGGCCGGATCCGACCCCGCGACAACCCCGACGCCCGCGAACAGGTGCGCCTCGCGGTCGCGGATCAACCCGCTGCGCAGAGCGACGCAGAACTCACCGTCCTCGGTCGCGTCCATCCAGCCGACGGGGGACGCGTACCAGCCACGGTCCATGCCCTCCAGCTCGGCGATCGCCGGCTCGGCGGCGGTCCAGGGCTCGCCGCCGGTGGCCGGGGTCGGGTGCAGCATCCCGGCCAGCTCGATGGCCGAGTGCGGCTCCGCGAGCTGGGCGATCACCGGGGTCGCCAGGTGCTGGATGTTCGCCACCCTGACGATCTCCGGCTCGGCGGCAGCCTCGACCCATACCGCGTGCGGGCGCAGGGCGCGAACGATCCGCTCGGCGACGATCCGCTGCTCGCGGCGGTTCTTGTCGCTGCGCAGCAGCTGCTCGCCGAGGTGGTCGTCGACGGCGGGGTCGGAGCTGCGCCGGGTCGAGCCGGCCAGGGCGACGGTGGAGACGCTCGCCCCCGCCCGCCGCACCAGTAGCTCGGGGCTGGCGCCGACGTAGGCGGCCTCCGGGGTGCCGCAGCAGAAGCAGAAGCAGGAGGGGAACTGCTCGCGCATCGCCCCGAACAGGGCGGCGGTGTCGTGGGCGGCCGCCGCCTCGACGATCACCTCGCGGGCCAGTACCACCTTGCTCATCTCCCCCGCCCCGATCCGCGCCGTCGCGGCTTCCACCGCCGCTTCGAACTCGCGTGGCGGCCGGGCGCTGCGAATCGCCGGGGCGGTCGGGTGCGGGTCGAGCAGCGGCAGCGCTTCGTCGCGCAGGCTCGCCAGGCGCGCCTCGGCGACGCGTTCGCCCTGGGATCCGCTCTGCGGACCGTCGGGCGAACTCGTGCCGACGATCGCGTTGACGGTCAGGAAGGTGCTGCCGGCGCTGCGGCAGAGCGAGAGCTCCGGGAGGACCATCGAGGCAGGGGTGAGCGAGGACCAGGTCGAGGAGGCGCCACCGTCGGGGGCGAAGGCGAACCCGCCGAGCCAGACCGGGCCGGCGCCGGCGGGCAGGCCGGGCGGCTCGTCCAGCACCGCGTCGCCGCCTGTCCGCAGGCACTCGCGGGCGACGTCGGCGAAACGATCGCGGCCGCGCGAGACCGCCTCGTGGGCGACGCCGAGTCCGGCCAGGGCGAAGCCGCGGTCGGGCTGCTCCCAGCAGAACCAGCGGTCGGAGGCGAGCCGGGAGGCGAAGACGGCGGCGCAGGGATCCTCGAGGTCGACCTCGACGGTGACGCTGACCAGGGTGCGGCCGGGGCGGCCGAGGGCGCGCTCCACCCCCTCGCGCAGGTTGCTCAGAAGCGACTCAGTCGGAACCGCGCGCAATCGCGATCTCGCCCGTGCGGACCATTTCGACCAGGCCGTGCGGGCGGACCATCCGCTCGAAGGCCTCGATCTTGTCGGCGGAGCCGGTCACCTCGATCGTCATCGTGCGGCGGGCGACGTCGACGATTTTGGCGCGGAAGATCTCGGCGAACTGGATGATCTCGGCCCGGTTCTCGACCGCCGAAGAGACCTTGAAGAGAGCCATCTCGCGAGCCACCGTCTCTTCCGGCTCCATGTCGCGGATCTTCAGGACGTTGATCAGCTTGTGCAGCTGCTTGGTGACCTGGTCGATCGGGTGGACGGCGCCGTCGAGGGTCAGGGTGATGCGGGAGACGCTGGGGTCGTCGGTCGGGCCGACCGCGAGCGTGTCGATGTTGAAACCCCGCCGCGAGAAGAGGCCGGCGACGCGCGCCAGCACACCCGGCTTGTTCTCGACCAGGATCGAGAGCACGTGCTTGCGGCCACTCAACTGACCCGGCACGTGCAGGTCCTCGAGCTTGAGCAGATCCGGGGTCCCGGCCTCCACTACTCGCGCACCGCCTTCGGCGTGTCGACCATGTCGCGGGCGGCGAAGCCCGGCGGGATCATCGGGTAGCAGTTCTCTTCCTGGGCGACGCGAACGTCGAGCAGCACCGGGCCGTCCGTCTCCAGCGCCTTCGCCATCGTCGCCTCGAGGTCGTCGGCGTTCTCGCAGCGCAGGCCGGTCGCGCCGAAGGCCTCGGCCAGCTTCACCCAGTCGGGGCTGGCGCCCATCTCGACCGAGCTGTAGCGGCGGTCCCAGAACAGCTCCTGCCACTGGCGGACCATGCCCATGTAGCCGTTGTTCATCAGGAAGACCTTGACCGCGATCTCCTCGGTGACGCAGGTCGCCAGCTCCTGGATGTTCATGATCAGGCTGCCGTCGCCGGCGATGCAGACGACCGTCTCGTCGGGGCAGGCGACCTTGGCGCCGACCGCCGCCGGCAGGCCGAAGCCCATCGTCCCGAGGCCACCGGAGTTGATCCAGCGCCGCGGTTTCTCGAAGCCGTAGTACTGGGCGGTCCACATCTGGTGCTGGCCGACGTCGGAGGTGACGATTGCGTCGCCGCCGGTCGCCCGGTGCATCGCCTCGATCATGTACTGCGGCTTGATCTCGCCGTCCTGGCCGGGCTCGTAGCGCAGCGGATGCTGGTCGCGCCAGGAATCGATCTGACTCCACCAGCCCTCCAGTCGCGAGGTATCGGTCTGCAGCGCCCGGTACTCGCGGGTCAGCTTCGGCAGCACCTGCTTGACGTCGCCGACGATCGGGATGTGGGCGCCGACGTTCTTGGAGATCTCGGCCGGGTCGATGTCGATGTGAATCACCTTGGCGTGCGGCGCGAACTCGCTGAGCTTGCCGGTGATCCGGTCGTCGAAGCGGGCGCCGATCGCGACGATCAGGTCGGCCTTGTCCATCCCGTAGTTGGCGGCGAAGGTGCCGTGCATGCCGAGCATCCCGAGCCAGTTCTGGTGCGAGGCCGGGAAGCCGCCGAGGCCCATCAGCGTCGAGGTGACCGGGAAGCGGTCCGATTCGGCCAGCTCGCGAAGCTCCTCGGAGGCGTTGCCGTTGATGACGCCGCCGCCGGTGTAGAAGATCGGCCGGCGCGCGTTGGCGAGCGCTTTGGCGGCGATCCGGATCTGCTTGATGTTGCCGTCGGTGGAGGGCTTGTAGCCGGGCATCTCGACCGGCTCGGTGCGCGGCACGTAGTCGATGTCGGCGCGCGAGAGGTCCTGCGGGATGTCGAGCAGGACCGGGCCCGGCCGGCCGGTCGAGGCGATGTGGAAGGCCTCGTGGACGTACTCGGGGATCTGGCGCGCGTCGGTGACCTGGAAGGAGTGCTTCACGAACGGCAGCGTGGCGCCGAGGATGTCGGCCTCCTGGAAGCCGTCGGTGCCGATCAGCTCGGTTTTCACCTGGCCGGTGATGAACACGGTCGGGGTCGAGTCGAGCATCGCGTCGGCGATCGCGGTGATCAGGTTGGTCGCGCCCGGGCCCGAGGTGGCGAAGGCGACCCCGACCCGGCCCGAGGCGCGGGCGTAGCCCTCGGCGGCGTGGCCGGCGCCCTGCTCGTGGCGGACCTGGACGTGGCGGAAGTCGGCGTCGACCACGGCGTCGTAGATCGGCAGGTTGGCCCCGCCGGGGATCCCGAAGACGTGCTTGACGCCCTCGGCCTTGAGCGACTCCATCAACGTGTCGGCGGCGCGCATGGGACTGGCGATGCTAGCAGCGGAACTAGGCGCGGCCCGCGGGCGATTTCGCCGGGTTCCAGCGGGTCCGCGGGTCGATCGCGCTCTCGATCGCGTTCGCCTTGTAGCGCTCGATCTTGTGGATCATCGACTCGACCAGCTCCTCGCCCAGCAGCGTCGGCTGCAGGCCGAGGTCGAGCAGCTTGGTGTGGATGGCGTTGTAGTAGTGCTCTTCCTTCTCCACGCGCGGGTTCTCGCAGTGCTGGATCTCCACCGTGTAGCCGAGGTGCTCGCCGGCCTGCTTGACCAGCTCGGCCAGCTCGATCACCGAGAACTGCTCGGTGAATTGGTTGAAGACGCGGAAGTCGCCGGCGTCGGCGGGGTTCTCGACCGCCAGCTCGACGCAGTTGAGGGTGTCGCGGATGTTGAGGAAGCCGCGGGTCTGGCCGCCGGAGCCGTAGACCGTCAGCGGGTGGCCGATCACCGCCTGCAGGCAGAACCGGTTCAGGACCGTGCCGAAGACCTCGTCATAGTCGAAGCGGGTGATCAGGCGCTCGTCGGCGGCGGTCTCGTCGGTCTCGATCCCGTAGACGACGCCCTGGTTGAGGTCGGTGGCGCGCAGGCCCCAGGTCCGGCAGGCGAAGTGGATGTTGGTCGAGTCGTGGACCTTCGAGCAGTGGTACAGCGAGGCCGGCAGCTTCGGGTAGGGCAGCGTGTCGCTGCGCCCCTTGTGATGGATCTCGATGTAGCCCTCCTCGATGTCGATCTCGGGCTGGCCGTACTCGCCCATCGTCCCCAGCTTGACCAGGTGGCACTCGGGGACGTGATCGCGGATCGCGAAGAGCAGGTTGAGGTTGCCGATCACGTTGGCGTGCTGGGTCTCGACCGCCTGCTGGCGCGAGCCCATCGAGTAGGGCGCCGAGGCCTGCTGGCCGTAGTGGACGACCGCATCCGGGCGGGTCTCGGCGACGACCGAGTCGAGGAAGTCGCCGTCCTCGACCGGGCCGACGTAGCTGGCGACCCGCTTGCCGGAGATCTCCTCCCAGGCGGCGAGGCGGTCGGGCAGCGGCGCGATCGGCGTCAGCGAGTCCGAGCCCTGGGCCTCGACCCAGCGCCGGCGCGCGAAGTTGTCGACGACCGACACCTCGTGGCCGCGGGCGGAGAAGCGCAGCGCGGTGGGCCAGCCGAGGTACCCGTCACCCCCGAGGATGAGGATTCTCATAGGCGCGGCATCGTAGCTGCCGGGGCCGATGGCGTGGGCGAATCGGGCCGCTTGGCGGCGGCATAGCATCCTCCCCATGCTCGACGGCCTGGCGGCGCGCAACGGGGGCAGGGCCGGCCTCGCCGCCCTGGTCGCGATTCTCCTGCTTGGCTTCGGCCTGCGGTTTGGCGAGGCCTGGGACGGCCGCGCGCCGGTCTACGACGCCGCGGCCTACGCGGCGATCGCGGCCAACCTCGAGCGCGGCGAGGGCTTCACGGTCGGGGCGGGCGCGACCCAGCCGTCCAGCAACTACTCGCCTGGGCTGCCCCTGTTCGTGGCCGGGATCTACAAGGTCACGGGCGGCGTCCACGAACGCCTGGCGCGCCTGGTGCTGGCGCTGATCGGCAGCCTCTCGGTGCTTCTCGCCTACCTGCTGGGACGGCGCCTCGCGCGCCCTGGAGTTTCTCCAAACCAGGGCAGGGAGAAGCTCCATGGCGCAGAGCCGGTCCTCGCCGGCCTGATCGCCGCGATGGTCGTGGCGGTCTACCCGGCGCTGCTCGAGTACCAGGGGATGCTGATGAGCGAGCCGCTGGCGGCGACTCTCCTGGCAGCCGCGGTCTGGGCGATCTTCTGGGCGGCCGGGGAGCGAGCCGCTCCGCCCGCCCGGTGGCTCGTCCCTGGCGCGCTGCTGGGAGCGCTCGGCTTGGTCCGGCCGGAGTACCTCGGCGTGACCATGCTGCTCGCGATCGTCGTCTTCGCGGCCGGCGTCCGAGCCGGCTGGCGCCGCTCGCTCGGCGCCGCCGCGATCATGCTGCTCACGGCCCTCGTCGTCATCGCCCCTTGGACCGTCCGCAACGCCGAGGCGCTGGGACGGTTCGTGCCGATCTCGACCGGCGGCGGCCAGGTGCTGTTCGCGGGGACCTACCTGCCCTCCGGCGGGAACCCGGAGCGGGTCGGGGCCGAGGTCGTCGAGCGGCATCCGGAGCTGTTCGGGCCGGGCGCGGTGCGCCGGCTGCGCCTCGAGCAGATCCTCGCCCGGCTCGCCGCCGACCGCCATCCCAGCCTGGAAACGGACCAGGCGCTGGCGAAGATGGGCCGGGAGCAGCTCTGGGAGGACCTCGGTGAGGAGCCGCTCGAGTACGCCGGCTTCCTCGCCAAGAAGGTCTGGCGGCTCTGGGGACACGGGCCGCGGGCGGTGATGGAAGCGCCCGGCTGGGAGCTCTTCCACTGGGCCGTGGTTGCCCTCGGCCTGCTCGGCCTCGGCGCGCTGGCCTGGCGGCGGCGCTGGGAGGCGGCGGTGCTGGCGACGGTGTTCGTCGCGATCACTGCGCTGAGCGCGCTGCTGGTCGCCTCGCCGCGCCGGGTGCTGGCGATGCTGCCGCTGCTGGCCGCCTGCGCCGGAGTCGGCGCGACCTGGGCCTGGACGGCGTGGCGCGAACGGCGCCGGCCAGAGGAGGCCGGCGCCGCCCGAGCGGGCTAGTCCTGGTTGTACCTGACCTGGAAGGTCACCCGGATGTAGGTCGCCGTATCGGCGCCTTTGAAGACACACCTGTAGGCGACGACGTCGGGGTTGGTCTTCTTCACGGTCGGCGTGCAGCGGAAGGCGGCGGTGATCCGCGGCTTCTCGACACGCAGTTCGCTGGTCTTCACCATCGCCTTCTTGGCCTGGGCGCAGGTGGCGAAGCGGGCCTGAGAGGGATCGACGTTGGTGGCGAAGAGCGTGCCGGTGATCTTCTTGCCGATCACGTTCGGCGAGCTCGCCGTACAGGTCTTTTCGGTCGGCTTGGCGCTGGCGCCGGTGGCCAGGGCCAGCGAGGCCAACATGGCGATCGAGGTGGCGATCAGGAAGGTGCGATGCATCGGGGTTCTCCTCAGTCGAGTTGCACTGTGCTCGGCAACAGTTCGCCGCGCCATCGCCGCGCCCTGCGACCCATCGGGGCGGGGCGAAACGATGCAGCGGGATAGCCTGAGCCGGCCTTGCGCCCCCTTGCAACCTGGATCCGCGCCCTGCCCGAGCGCCACGGGAAGCGGACGCTCGTCGTCCTCGGCCTGATCGTCGCGCTCGGCCTCGGCCTGCGCGCCTACGCGGTGGTCGACCCGGCCGCGGAACCGGCCGACGACTCGCGCGCCTACTTCGGCCTCGCCAAGGCGCTGTATGAGGAAGGCAGCTTCGGCGGGTCGGAATTCCGCGACTCCAGCGACTGGTCACCGGGGGCGCCGCTGCTCTACGCGGCCTCCTTCTACGCGACCGGCGGCGCCCGCGAAGGGACGGCGCGGATCGTCGAGGCGCTGCTCGGGGCCGCTGCGATCCTGGTCGTCTTCGCCCTCGCCGAGCGGCTCGCCCGGGCCTGGGGTGGTGTGATGACTTCTGCCCGACAGGGGGGCCGAATTCATCACACCCGGCGGCTGGCCGCCGTCGCGGGCGCCGGCGTCCCGCCCGTAATCCACGCGACCCCCCAACTGATGAGCGAGCCGCCGGCGATCCTCACCCTGCCGGCGGCGGTGCTTGCCTTCCTCTGGGCGAGCGAGCGAGAACGGCTCGCCGCCTGGCTGGTCCCTGGGCTGCTGTTCGGACTGACGGCGATGTTCCGGCCCGAGTACCTGCTGGTCGGCGGCGCCTTCGCGGTGCTGGCGGCGCTGCGCCTGTTCAACGCCCGCGGCTGGCGGCCGGCGCTGGGCGGGGCCGCCCTCTTCCTCGCCGCCCTGGTCGTCCTGATCGTCCCCTGGACGGTCCGCAACTACGTCGTCCTCGACCGGGTGGTGCCGATCTCCACCGGCGGCGGCAAGGCGCTCTACGTCGGCACCTTCCTGCCCGCCGACGGCGAATACCAGCGGGTCAAGGCGGTCCTGGCCAAGCGCTACCTGGGACGGGACCTGGAGCCGAACTCGGCGGCGCTCGACAAGGTCGACCCCACTCCGCTCTTCGACCGGGTCGCCTCCCGCTACCCGGAGCTGACCCGCGACGCCGCGCTCGGCAAGATCGGCAAGGAGAACTTCTCCACCTTCTTCGGCGAGGACCCGCTCGGCTACGCCGCTATGACGGTCCGCAAGGTCGGGCGGATGTGGAGCAGCGGCGTCGGCGAAGCGATGAGCAGCGGCGCCGGCCGGGCCGTGCAGATCCTCCTCGTCGCCCTCGGCGTCGCCGGCTTCGCCCTGCTCGGAGTGCGGCGGCGCTGGTGGGAGCTGGTCGCGCTGGCGACCCCGATCCTGCTCGTCACCGCGGTCGGCGCGGTCTCGCTGGCGGCCCCGCGTCGCAACGAGGTGCTGATGACGCTCGTCTTTCCGCTCGTCGCCCTGACCCTGTCATCGGCCTTCGCGGCCATATCCTCTGGCCGCGAATGGTCCCCAGAGCAGGCATCTTCCCGGCCGAACTGACGGCGCTGCGCGCCGCCGGCCTCGTCGTCGCGGCGCTGATCGTCGTCTACGCGGTCGCCCGCCGACGCTCGCTGCGCAACGCCGACGTGCTGATCCTGCTGCTGGCCGGGCTCGGCCTGGCCCTGGTCACCGGCACCGAAATCGTCGACGGGCTGCTCTCCGCCTTCTCTTTCGAGAAAGGCAACGGCGGCCGCATCCTCGGCCTCGCCGTCTTCGCGATCTTCGTGCTCTTCCTGCTGACCCTGCGGGCGCTCTCCCAGGCCGCTCGCAACTCCCGCCAGCTGGCGGCGGCGCTGGAGGGCCTGGCCTGGGAGGAGTTCCGCCAGGCGGGGCTGCCGGAGCGCTTCCGCGGCAAGGTCGCGATCCTGATCCCCGCCTACAACGAGGCCGAGAACATCGGCCACGTGCTGGACCAGATGCCGGCGGCGGTCTGCGGGGTCGGGACCGAGGTCCTGGTCGTCGACGACGGCTCCCGCGACGGCACGGGCGACGTCGCCGCCGAGCACGGGGCCTCGGTCGCCCGTCACGTCACCAACCGCGGCGGCGGCGCGGCGCTCCGCACCGGCTACCGGCTGATGGTCGAATCGGGGGCCGAGATCGTCGTCACCCTCGACGCCGACGGCCAGCACCTGCCGAGCGAGATGGAGCGGCTGATCAAGCCGATCCTCGACGGCGAGGTCGACGTCGCCCACGGCTCGCGGGTCCTCGGCCACGCCGACCGCAACCACTTCGCCCGCGAGCTCGGCATCGTCTTCTTCAACCGGCTGGTCTCCTTCATCACCCGCACCCACGTCACCGACTGCTCGAACGGATACCGGGCGGTGCGGACCACGGTGCTGCCGCAGCTCGTGCTGCGGCAGGAGCAGTTCCACACCTCCGAGTTCATGATCGAGGCGATCAAGCGCGGGATCCCCGCCAGGGAGGTCCCGATCACGGTCGAACAGCGCCTCCACGGCCACTCCAAGAAGCCGGCGGTGTTCCGCTACGGAGTTGGCTTTGCCAACGCGATCGTGAGAACCTGGCTGCGCTAACCAACTCGGCCGGAAAGGGTTCGCGATGACGATCACCGAGCAGGAGACGGCGGAAGTCGAGAAGGCAAACGCCAGCGGCCGGGTTCCGGTCGTCTTCATCCACGGGCTCTGGCTGCTGCCGAGCAGCTGGGACAACTGGGCGGGGGCTTTCGAGGAGGCCGGCTACGCGGCGGTCAAGCCGAGCTGGCCTGACGACCCGCTGACGGTCGAAGAAGCGCGCGCCAATCCCGAAGCCCTCGCCGGGAAGAGGCTGGGGCAGGTCCGCGACCACGTCGCCGAGGTGATCGGGAGACTGGAGCGCAAGCCGGCGGTGATGGGCCACTCGACCGGCGGGCTGCTCGCCCAGCTGATCGCCGACCGCGGCCTCTCGGCGGTGACGGTGGCGATCGACCCCGGTCCCTTCCGCGGCGTCTTGCCGCTGCCGCTCTCGACCCTGAAAGCGGCCAAACCGGTGCTCGCCAACCCGCTCAACCGAGGCCGCGCGGTCACCCTCACCTTCGACCAGTTCAAGTACGGATGGACCAACGCGCTCGACGAGAAAGAGTCGCGGGAGCTGTATGAGACCTACCACGTGGCGGCGCCGGGAGTGGCGCTGATGCAGATGGCCAACGCCAACCTCAACCCCTTCACCGAGGCCAAGCTGGACCCGAGGAACCCGAACCGCGGGCCGCTCCTGATCATCGATGGCGAGGTCGACCACACCGTCCCCTGGGCGATCGCCCACGCCTCCTACAAGCGGCAGTCCCGCAACGAGGCGGTCACCGAGATCGTGAAAATCCCCAACCGGGGGCACTCGCTGACGATCGACAGTGGCTGGCGCGAGGTCTGCGACACCGCGCTTGAGTTCGTCAAACGGTTCGTCTAGGGAGGGCTACTCGACGCCCGGGTGCCGGACGGCGGACGGGTCGGGCAGGTAGAGGTCGGTGCCGCAGCGCGGGCAGACCTGGACGTAGAGCTTCAGCGCCTTGCCGCAGTTGGGGCACTGCCGTTCCGGTTCGTTCTTCTCGACCCGGTAGAGGACGACGGCGATTAGCCCGAGCAGGGGCAGCACGGCGCCGACGGCGAACCAGATCCAGAAGGAGCTGCCCTTGCCCCGACCGACGATCCCGGTGGCGAGGCCGAAGAAGAAGGCGATGACGAGGTATTCCACTGCCTTGATTCTGGCGCTTCGCGCCCGGCGGCGACTAGCGCAGCCGCTTCGGGTGACCGATCGAGCCGACCTCGGAGATGTCGCGCTTGAACGGCAGGCTGGCGGTCCAGTCGAGGATCGCCCGGGCTTTGCGGGCGGTGCCCGGGATCTGGCTCATGTGGTAAGTCCGGGCCATCCACCAGGCCGGGAAGCCGCGGAAGGTTCGCTCGCCGATCTTGCCGACCGCCTTGTAGCGGCCAAGGTTGACGAAGGCGGCTTCGCCGCGGTACTCGAACGGCTCCGGCGATCCGATCCCGAGCTGGGCGGCGATGTTGCGGGCCGCCACCGGACCCTGGCGGACGGCGTGCTGGGCGGTCGGCGGGCAGAGGCCGCCGCGCGGGTCGGGGGCGGCGGCGCAGTCGCCGATCGCCCAGACCGAGTCCATGCCCTGGACGCGCAGGCGCTCGTCGACCGGGACCCGGCCGCGCTCGTCCAGGGGCACGTTGAGGTCGCGGAGGATCGGCTGCGGGGCGACGCCGGCGGTCCAGACGACGGTCCGGGTCGGCAGGGTCTCGCCGCTGGAGAGCCGCGCCGAGTTGGCACCGACCTCCTCCAGGGTCGTCCGCAGGCGGATGTCGATGCCGCGGCCGCGCAGCTCGCGGAGGGCGTAGTCGGCCAGCTGCCGGTCGATCTCCGGCAGCACCCGGTCGCTGGCCTCGACCAGCACCCAGCGCATCCCGTGCAGGCGGGCGCGAGGATATGACTCCATCGCGTCGGCTGCAAAGTCCTGCAGCTCGGCCAGCGCCTCGAGGCCGGCGTAGCCGCCGCCGACGAAAACGTAGGTGAGCAGCTCTTCGCGTCGGGCCGGGTCCTCGGTCGCGTTCGCTTCCTCGAGCGTCTCGACCACGTGGTTGCGCAGCCAGATCGCATCGGCGAGCCCCTTGAACCCGATCGCGTGCTCGGCCAGACCCGGGACCGGTAGCACCCGCGAGACCGAGCCCAGCGCGAGCAGCAGCTGGTCGTAAGGCAGCGTCTCCAGCTCGCCGGCTTTGGTCCGCAGCTCGACCGTCTTCGCGGCGGGGTCGTGGCCGACGATCGAGCCGAGCCGCAGGTAGGTGCGGTCGAGGATGTCCCGCAGCGGCGTCACCACGTGCCGCGGCTCCAGCGTCCCCGCCGCCGCCTCCGGCAGGAACGGCGTGTAGAGCGCGAAGTTCGTCTCGTTGACCAGGACCAGCCGGGCCGACTGCCGCGGCATCAGCTTCTCCAGCTCCCGCGCCGCCGCCGCGCCGCCGAACCCACCGCCCGCAATGACTACGTTCCAGGCCATTCGCGCCACGATAGCAACCTTGTAACACGTTGTTACAAAGTGCATATTGGCGCGAATGGCCTGCGCGTCCTACGGGTTGCTCTCGCAGGCGATCCCGTCATGGTCGGCGTCGAGCCGATGCGGATCTCTCTTCGGACCGCCGTGCTTCTTGAAGAACTTCTGAGCCGCTGCCTGGGTCCGGAAGTCCGAGCAGTCCTTGTCCCCCGCGAGCGCGGGTTGGGCCGAGATGCCGAGCAGCCCGGCGACGGCGAGGCCGGTGACGATAAGGCGACGCATTGACTCTCCTTCGTGTGTGGGGTCCGCCGAGACCGGTGGCACCCTAAAGGCATCTGAGTAAACGGAGGAGTTCGCCTAGGTCCCCAGCTGCTCCCGGATCAGGCGGTTGACCTCGCCGCCGTCCGCCCGGCCCTTGGTCTCTTTCATGACGGCGCCGACGATCGCGCCGATCGCCTTGCCGTTGCCGGCCCTGATCTGCTCGGCGGCCTCGGGGTTGGCGGCGATCGCGGCCTCGACGATGCCCTCCAGCTCGCCGCTGTCAGAGATCTGGGCAAGGCCCTCGCGCTCGACGATCGCGGCCGGGTCGCCCCCCTCGGCGACCAGGGCGGCCAGCACGGTCTTGCCGCTGCCGTGGGAGATCTTCTTCTCGCCGACCAGGGCGACCAGGGACGCCAGGGCCTCGGGCTCGACCTTGGAGTCGGCGGCGCCGGCCTCCTCGTCGGCCTGGCGCAGCGCCGCGGCGAGCTCGCCGGTCACCCAGTTGGCGACGGTGCGGGCCTCGATGCCGTCGGCGGCAGCCGCGGTGCGCTCGAAGAACTCGGCGGTCTCGGGGTCGGTGGCCAGGGTCAGCGCCACGTCCTCGGCCAGGCCCATCCCGAGGTAGCGCTCGATCCGCGCCGCCGGCAGCTCCGGCAGCGACTCGCGCGCCTCGCGCAGCATCGCCTGGGTCGGCGCCACCGGGACCAGGTCGGGCTCGGGGAAGTAGCGGTAGTCGTGGGCTTCCTCCTTGGAGCGCAGCGAGGTGAGGCTGCCGGTCGCGGGGTCGAAGTGGAGGGTCTCCTGTTCGACCGTCCCCGCCGCCTCGACCAGCGCCCGCTGGCGCTCCAGCTCGGCTTCGACCCCGCGCTGCAGGAAGCGGAAGCTGTTCATGTTCTTCAGCTCGGTCTTGGTGCCGAGCTCCTCGCT
Organism: uncultured Actinomycetes bacterium; assembly: GCA_946886425.1. The sequence goes on along the minus strand of CAMPIP010000029.1, from coordinate 821 downwards.
GCCGGCCGGGCGCACCGAGACGTTGGCGTCGACCCGCAGGCTCCCCTCCTCCATGTTGACGTCGGAGACGCCGAGCTGGCGGACCGTCTCCCGCAGCAGCCGCGCCCACTGGGCCGCTTCGGCGGCGCCGCGCAGGTCCGGCTCGGTGACGATCTCGACCAGCGGCGTGCCGCCGCGGTTGAAGTCGACCAGCGAGGCTCCGGAGCCGTGGATCCGGCCCGACTCGCCGACGTGGACCATCTTCGCCGCGTCCTCCTCGAGGTGGGCGCGATGGATGCGGACGTCGCCGAGCTTTCCGGCGCCGGCGATCGGGATGTCGTACTGGCTGATCTGGTACGCCTTCGGGCTGTCCGGATAGAAGTAGTTCTTGCGGTGGAAGATCGAGCGCGGGGCCACCTCGCAGCCGAGCGCGGCGGCGATCAGCAGGGCGTAGTGGATCGCCTGCTCGTTGACCGTCGGCAGCACGCCCGGGTGGGCGAGGCAGACCGGGCAGGTATGGACGTTGGGCTCGTCGCCGAAGGAGAGCTCGCAGCCGCAGAACATCTTCGTCCTGGTCGCCAGCTGGACGTGGATCTCCAGCCCGATCACCGCTTCCAGGTCAGCCACCGGCGCCCCCTCCCCCGTTCCAGGGCCGGTGCGGGGCGGCGACCGCCTCGAAGTCGATCGCCCGCTCCAGCGCGTGGGCGGCCTCGAGCAGGTCCCCCTCGGCGAAGGCCGGGGCGGCGATCTGGAAGCCGACCGGCAGCTCCGGACCGCCCTCGTCGGGCTGGGCGAGGCCGGCGGGGATCGAGATCGCCGGGATCCCGGCAAGGCTCATCGGC
>CAMPIP010000028.1 GCA_946886425.1 uncultured Actinomycetes bacterium | reverse complement strand
GGCAGTGGAAGGGCGACGCCGCGCGGGAGCTGGGCCTTGAGGGAGCGGTAGCCCCGGACCAGCTCCCCGCGATGCTGACCGGGCACAACCCGGCCAGCGGAGAGCCGCTTGGCCTCCGGGCGGTCGGCGGGCGCGGGGCGGTCCCCGGGTTCGATCTCACCTTCTCGGTTCCGAAGTCGGCCTCGCTGCTCTGGGCGCTTGGCGATCAGGGCGCGAGCGTCGCCGTTAACGCTGCGCTCGATCGCTCCGTCGACGCGGCGCTCGGATATCTGGAGCGTGAGGCGTGTTTGACTCGTCGCGGCGCTGACGCCGAGATGGTCAAAGGGCAGGGATTTCTCGCGGCCGCCTATCGGCACCGCACCTCTCGGGCCGGCGATCCGCAACTCCACGTCCACACCCTGATCGCCAACGCCACTCGCGGGGAAGACAGCAAGTGGACCCGCCTTCACCACCCGACGATCTACCACCACGCGAAGACCGCCGGCTATCTCTTCGAGGCGCAATTTCGTTTCGAGCTGACCCAGGCTCTCGGCGTTCGCTGGCAGTAGGTCCGCAACGGGATCGCTGAGATCGACGGGTTTGAGGACGCGCACCTGCGCGAGTTCTCCACCCGCCGCAAAGAGATCCTCGAGGCCACGGGTCCGGATGCCTCCGCGCGATCCCGCCAGGTCGCCACGCTGGCCACTCGGTCCGGCAAGGAGGAGGTCGTAACGCTGCCTACCTTGCGCGAGCGCTGGCAGGCGAGGGCCGAGGAGATTGGCCTGGGCGATGGGAGGCTCGCGGAGGTGGTCGGCAGGGAGGAGCCCCCGACCCGGCTGCTCGGGTTCGAGCAGATCGAGAGCGCCGTTACCGCCCACGCATCTCACTTCGACCGTCGCGACGTGGTGCAGGCAGTCGCCGCCGCCTTTCTGGCCGGCGCTCCGGTCGGCGACGTGGAAGCCGTCACCGACTCCTTCCTCGCCCATTCCGATGTGCTGGCGATCGGTCAGAGCGCCAAAGGCGAGCGCTTCACCACCCGGCGCATCTGGGAGCTTGAGAAGCGCGCCCTTGCGACGGCCGAGGGAATGGCGGGCCAAGGCACCCGCGGGGTCGCCGGCGCGCTTGTCGTTCATCGGGTGATTGGGTCGCGGCCGGCCTTGAAGCGAGATCAGACCGAGATGGTTCGCCGCCTTCTCACTTCAGGCTCGGGGATCGACGTCGTGATCGGCGAGGCTGGCACCGGGAAGACCTACGCAACGCTTGCCGCCGCCGAGGGCTGGGCGCAGGCGGGTATTGCCGTCCGCGCCGCAGCTCCCACTTGGCGCGCTGCCGGCGTACTGCGCCAAGAGGGCCTTGAGGCAACCAGCGTTGCTCGCCTGCTTTCGGAAATGGATCGTGCCGCCGTCCACGGTGGCCCGGCCCTCCCTCGCGACTCCGTCCTCATCATTGATGAGGCGGGCATGGTGGATTCCGCGACCCTCGCCCGCCTCGTCCACCATGTCGAGGAGTCGAGCGCCAAGTTGGTGTTGATCGGCGACCCCGAGCAGCTCGGCGAGATCGAGGCTGGGGGCCTGTTCCGGGCCCTCGCCGACCGCAGCGAGCCGATCATCCTCGATGAAGTGATCCGCCACCGTCACGATCTCGACCGCGAAGCGGCGAAGCGGATCAGGGAGGGGGAGGGGCGCGAGGCGCTGGCGCTGTACCGCACCGAGGACCGGCTGACGATCGCCCCCGACGCCGAGGCCCGCCGCGAGCTGATGGTCGCCGACTGGTGGCAGAGCTACAGCAAGGGCGAGGACGCGCTGATGATCGCCAAGCGGAACGCCGAGGTTGGAGAGCTGAACCGCCTCGCCCGCGTGGTGATGAAGGACAGTGGCCGCCTGGTCGGCCCCGAGATCGTGGTTGGCTATGCGCGCTTCGCCGTAGGCGATCAGATCATCACCCGCATCAACGACCACAGCAAACGGATCTACAACCGCGAGCGCTGGCGCATCACCGAGGTCCGCGCTGATGCCGGAACGCTGGTGCTGGACGGAATCGACACCGCAGGGCGGGTGTGTGTCGATTCCGTCTACTTGGGACGTGTCAGGGAAAGAGACGGAGGGCCGGCTATCGAACACGCCTACGCCGCAACCACCTACCAGGCCCAAGGCTCCACCGTCGATCGCGCCTTCGTCGCCGCCGATCCCTCGATGGACAAGCAGGAGCTATACGTTGCTTCCTCGCGCAGCCGAGAGGAGACCTGGCTGTACGCGACGCCGGAGATACAGGCCCAGCGGGAGGAGATTGCACCGACCACGGCCCGAGAGGGACTCGACGACCTCGCCGAAGCCGCCGAGCGAGACGCGGCCCAGCTCGCAGCGCACGACGAGGCGTTGCGCACGCGACTCGAACCGCTTTCAACGTCAGAGCTGGTGGCCCGCTGCGACGAGCTGCGAGCCGCCGACCGCGATGATCCAAGCGCTCGTATTGAGCACGCCGTGATCGATCATCTGCTCTCCCGCCAAGAGTGCGCCGCTGCGACCGCTGCTCGGCTCAACCCGCCTGCCTACATCACTCAGACGCTCGGCGAGCGGCCCCGCGATCCTGTCAAGCGAGCCGAGTGGGATAAAGCTGTGCGAGGGGTCGAGAATTACCGCCTGCGCTACGGCGTTCGCGACAAGGACTCGGCAATAGGCGAGGGGCCAAGCGGTGTGGCCGCCAGGGCGGCGCACCAGAGGGCGCGACGACGGATTGAGGAGGCGCAGCGGCGGGTCGGTGTCCGGAGCGTCCGTGCCGCGTCGCGGTCTATCGGGAGGTGAGGGTGCGCGACGCTAACCGCGTGGGGATCCCCGGCTTGCCTACGCTGCGCAGAGATCGTGAAGCCAACTCTCTAAGGCTGCGAGATCGACATCCGAAGCATCGTTCTCCGCAACCCAGATCCTCAGAGAGGATGATCCACTTTCCTTCTTAGTAACTGCGACAAACGACAGAATCATCATCTGGATTAGCCAGGTTCGAGTTAGCCCGACGCGCGCCAGATGTGATCCGACGATGGGTGCGTGGACCTGTTCGCGCTGACCCGCGCGCCCGACCGTTTCCCATGCGCGCGTGAGCGCCTTCTGTACGCCATCGACGGACGCCGTCGTCTGGGGAGGCTTGGTGGCCGACATCGAGGCTACCGCCGGGAGAAAGTAGCGAGTTGAGCCTTTCTTGACGACCGCAACGGTGCCGATTGGATAACGCTTCTGCTTTCCAAAGGTCTTTTCGAGATCTTGCTCTGCCTCGATATCGGTCAGCGATTGGGCTATCTGGTTGTCGAGATCCTGAGAATCACCAGCGAATATGCGTTGCAGGAGTTGTCCTTGCACGCTCCCCGCATGAATGATGTCGTCCGAGAGGGAGGTGTCGAAGGTGTCGTTGCTTCCAAGCACGACATTTCCTTCTTGACCCAGAACGTCTCCTATTTGAATCGAGATCTTTAGGTCTGATGGCGGGAGCTTGAATTCAAGGCTACGTCGTGGGCGAGATCTCCACAGTCCTCCCAAAGCGCTCAACAGGAGGAGGAGCGCCAGTAGGCCCCAGCTTCGAGTCAATAAGTCGGGGAAGATGAGCGAAACCGGCTCAAGGAAAAGCCACAGGCCACCGAAGACGATTACGAATGAGGACGCGAGTCGCCTACGCCCGGATCGGCGACGCCAGTGCGCGCGAGCTTGCTTTAGGGCTGGGGTATTCAGACGTCGAGCTTCGTGTAGACATTGGCCTTGTAGAAATAAGGCCCCGTCTTGCTGAGGCGTTCCTCTGGAAACCGCGCGATCCAATCGTCTAGCGCTTGTTTGATGATCTTCGGCTGGAAGGAAACGGACATCGTGTAGTCGTCTTCGAGCAACGCCGGCATCCGTCCACTCTCAGATTCCCGTGATCCGTTCAGGTTCGCGAAGATGATCGGCAGTCCTAGTCTCCGGATGACTTCTACCTCGTAGTAGAGAAAACGCCAGCTGCGTCCCGCTACCGCCCGGGTGTCGTCGCCAAGCAGCATGACGACCTGTTTGGTGTTCGCGAGTCGCTCGCGAAGCCGACGTCGAATGGTTTCCGGCTGGCTCGTGTCTAGCGCAGTGTTCAAATCATGGGCATCGTGGAAGTCGAAGTCGATCTTCTCGTTGCCTCTCCAAGCCGTCATTAGCCAATAGCTGCCGATGTCCTCGCTCGCGAAGCTCACAAAGGTCTTATTTCGGTAAGCCACAAGCAGCACTCTAAAGCTGCGAGTGGCGGAATCTGGCCTGGGGCGGCTATTTCTGGCTGCTGGGTTTGCGAGGATGCCCGCCGAATGGCCGGACCAGGAGCTCCCAAAAAGCCAACTGTCTTTCTCAGCCATGCAGTGACCGACGAGCCGATCGCGCGGGTGATCCACGATGAGATCCGACGAATTTTCGCTGACGGCGTCAAGGTCTTTGCGTCGAGTGTGCCGGGCGTCGTCAAGCCGGGCAAGGACTGGCTTAAGGAGATCCGGAGCAATCTCGACGCCGCAACTGCGGTGATCGTGATCGTGTCGCCCGTCTCTCTCAATCGGCCCTGGGTCTGGTTCGAGGTCGGCGCCTCTTGGTCCCGGATGGAGGAAGGGGAGGGGGTGATAATTCCCGTGTGCGTCCCTGAGGTTGACAAAGGCTCTCTTCCGGAGCCGCTCGGTCGTTTGCAGGCGATGTCTCTTGGCAAAGCCCCTGAGACGAAAGCCGTGTTTCAAGCGCTGATAGATCAGTTTGACTTCGGTCGAATCAAAGGCTTCCGACACGCAACGATCAAAGCGAAGCTGCCGAAGTATGAGGATCTGACCGTTGCGGACGCCGATCTTAAATCCGGGTCCCTCTATACCGGGCCATACGAGGGATATTCGAGAGTCGAGTTAGTCGAAGTTATTGATGATGAGATCTTGCGTCCGGAGTGGATCAGCCATAAGAGCCGGTACGAGTCGCCGCCCAGAAACGCATTCGAGAATTGGCTGATGCACTTTCGCCAACTTGACGCCGAATATGAATTGCCTCCGGGCACCGCGAAGGAGCTTCTAGAGGAGGCCGCATCGGTCTACCCAGTGAAGTTCTGGAAATCAGATAACACGATTCGCTTTTGGGAGTTGAAGGGCGAGGAGAAGGCAAAGTGGGAGAAGGAGAATCTTTGAATTCAATGACCGCTGAGTCGACGGCACTTCGGGATGAGGAAGAAGTGGCGGCGCTTGCGAGGGCGTACAGCTTCTCGAATGAGGCCATGTACATGGTGGCGATCCAATGTCGCAGAATCCGTTCGAGCGAGCCCGAGGACCGGCATTTTGTACTTCGCTGGTGGGCGGACCTTCAGTTCCTGATAGTTGCGCTATGGCGGCTTCGCTCGGCTGGGGTGCTTGCGCGGCAATCAGGGCCGGATGGAGCCTCGTTTGAGCGCGCGATCGATTCCTTCGATTCGGCTTTGCCTCATCTGCGCCGCATGCGCAATGTCGGTGAGCATGCTGGCGACTACGCGATGGAAAACGGCCGTGATCGCACGGTCAGAAGGGGGCAGCTACAGGCCGGGTCCTTTGACGGCACCACCTTTTCCTGGCTGGGGGTCGAACTCAACATCGATTTGGCGCTCGACGCGGCGGAGCGGCTGCATCGCGCGGTCAAAGACGCAGCCGTCGCGGCCGCCTTCCCGCGAAGCGGCAGCGCTTAAGGGCAGAAACGTGTCCCGAAATATGTCCCCGGCTCCACCGAATGTCCCCGAACGCAACTAGAATTGGCGGACAACCTAGGCACGGATCGGCCACAACTGGCCCGCCGGGGACATTTCTCAGTCCGGAAACCGGGGTTCGAATCCCCGTAGCGGTACTCCGAGAAGCCCCGCAGAAGCGGGGTTTTTTCGTTCCAGGGCAGGCCATGGACACCAACGTGATTATCTATCCGACTTCGAGCGCTGTCGTCGGCGGTCCGGACGAACGACAGCGGCCTCGAGCCCGGGATTAACGGACTCGCCAAGCACCGTCTTCCATGCCGACCCACGACCACCCCGCTTCGGATCGAAAGCCCGGCGGGTCTGAGGTGACAACCATTCGCGCTTACACGCTTTCCTCCGCTCGACACGTTCTCACGCTGCTGGCCCTCGGCCTGAGCACGCTCCTGTGCGCCGAGGCCGCGACGGCCGCTCCCGGCCGAGATGCGGGGGCGATCCAGGTGACCCCACTGGCCACCTCGCCCATTGCGCAGAAGAACGTGGTTCCGGTTCGCGGCAGCGATGGGCGCTTCTACGCGGTCTATGAGCTGCTCGTCACCAACTCGGTCTCGAAACCGGCGAAGCTGAACTCGGTCCAGGTGCTGACTCCCAAAGGCCGCCCTGTGGCGAGGTTGAGCGCGAAGGAACTCATTGCCGCCGGGGCTCTGCTCGGCGCCGATCGGGTCCCGGTGAAGAACACCTCGATCGGACCCAATGAATCCCGCGTGCTCTATCTCAACCCAAGTTTCGCCGAGCGCAAGGCGGTGCCGGATCGTCTGGTCCAGCGCTTCGATGTCACCGGTGTAGAACCGGTCACCGGGAAGACCGAGCGCACTCGCTACCGGACCGGCGCGACCGCGGTCTCGAAGAGGACTGCGCCCGTTCTGCATCCACCGCTGGAAGGTGCCGGCTGGCTCGCCTCCAACGCCTGCTGCCAGCCCACCAGCCACGTCGTCGCGATGTTCGGACTCGACGGCAGGCTGCAGGCAGCGGAGCGGTTCGCGGCCGACTGGATCCAGATCGGCGCCGACGGCCGCGCGTTCCATGGCGATCCCAAAGTCCTTTCCAACTGGGTCGGCTACGGAGCGCCGGTGATCTCCGCCGGCGCCGGAGTCGTGAGCTCGGTCCACAACGGGCGGCCCGAACAGGCGCCGCAGGCCATGCCGACGACGCTGCGGATCCCGGAGCTTCCTGGCAACGACGTCGAAGTGCGGATGAAGAACGGCCTCACCGCCGTCTACGCGCACCTGCAGAAAGGCAGCGTGGCGGTACAGCCCGGTGACCGGGTCAAGGCCGGCCAGCTGCTCGGCCGGCTGGGCAACAGCGGTGGCAGCCTGGCCCCCCACCTGCATTTCCACGTGGTCGAGGGGGCCAACGCAGTCACCGACGACGGCTATCCGAACACCTTCGTCTCGTTTGGCCAGACCGGCACCGTCACGCAGGAGCAGCTGCTCGACCTGATCGGCGGCACAGCTCCCCTGCCGATGTCTCTGCTCATGAATCCCGTGCCTCATCTGAAGGAGTTGCCGCTGAACGGGACCATCAACGTCTTCCCCACGCAGGGCGACTGACCGGGAAGCCGGTCGCCGCGCGACGCGGCTCGAACTTTTGCACTAATCGACCGTTTCTAGAGCCGATTGTCGGGGCGTTGAGTAGACTTCCGCCGCCGTTTGTCCGCTCGAAATTCTCTAGGGGGAGTGTCTTTGTCAGGCCAGCTCCGTATCTTCGCAGTCGCTCTCGTTGCCGCCTTCGTCCTGATCCTGCCGGCGACGGCTGGCGCCGCCTCGATCCCCAGTTCGGTCGAGGTTGTCCCGGGCAACCCCTACTACCTTCTGGTCCAGGCACAATCCGAAGCGCCAACCACCTACGGGCAGAAGATCGGAACCTGTGTCATCGAGGCGGAGACGTCTTGCCCGGCCGCGGACTTGACTGGGGCGCGGCTCAACTCCGCCAATCTCTCCTACGCGAAGCTGAGCGGCGCCAGTCTCAGGGACGGCAGCCTGGTGCTCTCGCTTGGGTCCTTCCTTCGCGCGGGCGGGGCCGACTTCAGCAACGTCAACTTCATCGGCAGCTCGCTTGCCTACGCCAACCTCCGCAACGCCAACCTCAGCGGGGCCACGACCACCTTCGCCGGCTTCACCAACGCTGACATGCGCGGGGCCCAGCTGGTCGGCACCGACGGTTACTTCGGCGCGATCGTCGGCTCCGACCTGCGCGGGGCGAACATGAGGGGGATGGATTTCTCCAACTCTGACGTCAACGGCACCGACATGCGCGGCGCCGACATGCGCGAAATGAACCTCACCAACGCCGACTTCACCGGCTCGCGGATGGGGGGCGTCGACCTCAAGGGGTCCCACTTCTGCAACACGCTGATGCCGAGCGGGAAAGTGATCGCGCCGCGCAAAGGTCTCTGCCCCGGACAGATCAGGCCCGGCCCTCCCGGGTCCCAGCCGATCGCGGTGCCGTCGAGCAGCCCGATGTTCCCGGCCATCTACGCGCTGCAGACGGGAACCCAGGTGCAGGCTGGGGAGCGGGTCAGCGGCTGCGAGATCGAGGCCTTCACGAAATGTCCGCGGACGAACTTCAAGGATAAGAGCCTGCAGGGTGCCTTCCTCGCCTACGCCAACCTCAACGGCTCCGACCTCCGCAACGTCAACTTTCCGCTCGGCTCGCTTGCCTATGCCAGCGCGACCAAGGCGAAGTTCGACGGGGCCAACCTCGGCGCGACCTCGATCGTCGATGCCGACCTGCGCGGCGCCTCGCTGCGCCGAACCTCGCTGGGGCTGACCGTGCTCAGCGGCGTCGACCTGCAGGGCGCCGACCTGACCGGGGTCGACGGGCGTTCCTCCGCCTTCGAGCGCGCCGACCTGCGTGGTGCCACCCTGACCAAGGGAAACCTCGTCGGGGCGATCTTCGCGGGCGCCGACCTGCGCAACGCCGACCTTCGCGGCGCTGACCTCACGGGCGCCGTGCTCGCCGGGGCAAGTCTCGACGGAGCCAAGCTCGGCGGTGCCGTCTTTTGCGACACCGTGATGCCCAACGGCGCGATTCGCAATCCAGCAGCGTCGTGCTCGCCCTGAGCGCGCTGCCCGCGACGTAACGGTGTGGCGGAGCTCCACAGGGCAGGGCTACGCCCCGGCGGTCCGGGTCGTCAAGCGCCTCCTCGAGCAGGAAAGCGCATCACTGGCCCATCGCTCGCCGCTGCCGCGAAGACCTGAAGCGGTACCGGGGCTACTGGCCCGGTATCCGGCCGGCGGCCGCGCAGCGCTGCTGACCTAGGCGCCGGGCATGCGCCGGAGCCGGACCATCATTGTTCTCGCCGCCGCCGCCGCGGTCTTGGGCCTCGCCGTGGGGTGCGGGGGTGGCGAGCACGGGACGACGCGCCCGGCGGCGCCGGAGGCGGGCAGGGACTCGACCGCTGCCGAGCCGGCGAGGGAGCGAGTGGCGACGAAGGTAGCTCCGTCCCGCTGTCCCACCGGCGTCCCCGGCTGCCGCGCCACCGAGGGCCGGATCGTCTACGTCGAGAGGGTCGATCCTGACGGCGACGGCGACGCGCACTTCGTCCTCGCCGACCCGCAGGGGATCACCCTGCCGGGACTGACCGCCGTCGACGTCCGCAAGGGCCTGCGGCCCCGGCCGCTACCGGGTCCCGGCGACCTCCTCAGTGCCGCCGGCCCGGTCCAGACCGGCTCCTACGGGCAGAGTCAGATCCACGCCCTGGAGCTGCACGTCGGGCGCTAGGGCTCGGGGCTCCGGCCAGCACAACACCCCGACCAACAGGTAGATGCCGGCGAGGACGAGCCCGTAGAGGGCCCAGTGCTCCCACTCGGTCGACTATCGGTCGCCGCGCTCCTCCCCGGGCGCTAAGGCGATCTCAACCGTTCGGCCACCGCCTCCTGGCGGTAGTCGAAAATCCGCGCCAGGTCGCGGCGGACGAAGAGGGCGTGGGCGAGGGAACCGAGCGGTCCGTACGGGATCGCGTAGCGGACGCGGTCGCGGATCGTCGTCGCGCCGTCGCCGAGCGGCTCGAAGGTGTGGGTGTGCTCCCAGAGCGAGTAGGGACCGCGGACCTGGACGTCGAGGAAGCGGTGCGGCGGTTCCCAGCTCTCGATCCTGGTCCGCCAGCGCACCGGCACCCCGTGCAAACGCAGCCGGTAGTCGAGCAGGGTGCCGGCGCCCATCTCGATCGGCATCGGCGTCGTCACCTCGAAGCGCAGCCAGGGCGGCGTCAGCGGCTCGAGGTTGTCGGCGTCGCCGTAGAAGTCGAAGGCCAGCTCGGGGGGCAGCTCGACCCGCTGGGCTCGTTCGAGGACGTGGATCCGCACCCGGGTAGCTTTAGCGGATCGGGGAAACCGCTCTCATCGCTGGCGCCACGGGGTTCGTCGGCGGCCGGCTGGCCGCGCGGCTGGCCGAGTCGGGAGTGCCGGTCCGCTGTCTGGTCCGCGACCGCTCGCGGGCGGCCCGGCTCGAGGCGGCCGGCTGCGAGCTGCGGGTCGGCGACGTCACCGACGCGGAGAGCCTGGCCGGCGCCGGGCGCGGCGCCGGCGTCGCCTATTACCTCGTCCACGCGATGGGCGGCGGCGCCGGCTACGCCGAGCGCGAGCGCAGCGGCGCCCGCAACTTCGCCCGGATGGCGAGCGAGGAGGGCGTCGAGCGGGTCGTCTACCTCGGCGGCCTCGGCGACGCCAGCGTCTCCGCGCACCTGCGCAGCCGCCAGGCCACCGCCGAGGCGCTCGCCGCCGCCGGCCCGCCGCTGACCTACTTCCGGGCGGCGATGGTGGTCGGGGCCGGCAGCGAGTCCTACCGGACCCTGCGCTACCTGGTCGGTCGGCTGCCGGTGATGATCGCGCCCAGCTGGCTGCGCAGCCCGACCCAGCCGATCGGCGTCGACGCCACCGTCGAGTACCTGCGCCGGGCTCCCGCCGTCCCCGAGTCGGCCGGCCGGGAGGTCCAGATCGGCGGCCCCGACGTGCTCTCCTACTCGGAGATGCTGGACCGGATGGCGATCGCGATGGGCAAGCGCCCGCGCCGCAAGCTGCCGGTGCCGCTGATCAGCCCCGAGCTCTCCTCGCTCTGGCTCGGCCTGGTGACCCCGGTCGACACCAAGGTGGCGCGGCCGCTGGTCGAGGGGCTGCGGACGCCAACCGTGGTTACCGACCCCGGCGGCGCCGCCCCGTTCGGGATCGTCCCGGAGCCATTCGACGAGACGTTGCGCCGCGCCCTGGCCGAGGAAGAGCGTGGTTGAGCGGGGCGGCTGCGCCTGGCGGCTCGGCTCCGGCGCCGAGCTGCGGCCGCTGGCGCTCACCGACGGAACCGAGTTGCAGGGCCTGATCGAAGCCAACCGCGACCACCTCGCCGCGTGGCTGCCCTGGGCCGCCGGCCAGACCCTCGCCGACACGCACGCTTTCCTGGCCGAGGCGCAAGCGCAGGCGGCCGCCAACGATGGCTTCCAGGCGGCGATCCGCCGCGACGGCGCGATCGCCGGGGTCTGCGGCTTCGTCGGGGTCGACTGGGCGAACCGCCGGACCACGATCGGGTACTGGCTGGCCGCCGAGCAGCAGGGCCGGGGCCTCGTCACCGCCGCCGTCGCGGCGCTCGCCGACCACGCGCTCGGGGTTTGGGGGCTGGACCGGGTCGAGATCCGCGCCGCCACCGGCAACCGCCGCAGCCGCGCCGTCCCCGAGCGGCTCGGCTTCAGCCGCGAGGCGATCTTCCGCAAGGCCCAGCAGCTGGGCGGCCGCGCCCACGATCTCGCCGTCTACGCTCGGGTCGCCGGCGATCCCCCACCGGGAAGGGATCCCTGACGGTTATCGTCGCGCCCGTCGCGGGTACGGGCAGGGGGCTCTGCCCGACTCGAGCCCACAGCACCGCTTCGGCGCCTCGGCGCCGCTCTCGCTCGGGATCGAGGAAGAGCTGCTGCTCGTCGACGCCGAGAACTGCCTGGTGCCGGATGCCGAACGGGTGATCGAGGCGATCGACCCGGCCGGTCGCGAGCAGATCTCGACCGAGATCTTCGCCGCCCAGATCGAGCTGAAGACCGGCGTTTGCGGCAACGTCGAGGAGGCGCTCGCCGACCTGACCCGGATGCGGGAGCTGACCCTCGCGGCGCGGGCGCGGCTGCTCGGCGCCGGCCTGCACCCGGAGGACGCCGGTGGCGCCCAGCTGGTCGACGCGGAGCGCTACGAGCCGGTCAAGGAGGACCTGGTCAGCCTGCTGCGGACGCCGCCCTGCGGCCTCCACGTCCACGTCGGCATGCCCGATCCCGAGACCGCCGTGCGGGTCGCCAATGCCCTCCGCCACCACCTGCCCCTGCTGCAGGCGCTGACCGCCAACTCGCCCTTCCGCAACGGCGAGGACACCGGTCTCGCCTCGGCCCGGGCCAGCGTCGTCGCCAGCTACCCGCGCTTCGAGATGCCGCGCGAGTTCCGCGACTACGAGGAGTTCCTCGCCGTCGCCGACCAGCTGATCGCCGCCGCGGGGGTCGACGACTACACCTACATCTGGTGGGACGTGCGCCCGCACCCCAACCTCGGCACGGTCGAGGTGCGGGGAATGGACGTGCAGACCGAGGTCGGCGCCAACGCCGCGGTCGGGGCGCTGATCCAGGCCCTGGCGGCCCGGGAGATCGATCGGCCCGGGTCGCCCGCGCCCGGCCTCGCCCGCGAGGCGCTCGAGGAGTCCTACTACCAGGCCGGCCGCTACGGGCTCGGCGCCAAGCTGATGGTCGACGCCGAGACGGCCGCGCCCGCCGCCGAGGTCGCCCGCCGGCGGCTCGCCGAGGTTGCGCCCTACGCGCGGGAGCTGGGCGGGGAGGAGGCACTGACCGAGATCGAGCGGATCCTCGCCGACGGCAACGGCGCCGACCGCCAGCGCCGCCTCCACGCCGAGCGTGGCATGCCGGGCCTGCTCGACGACCTGGCCGCGCGCACGCGGACCTAGGAGGGATTGGCGAAACCCGGGTGCGCGGGCCGGCGAGCGCCGGACCAAGCGGGACAAGGACGCAGGAAGGCCGAATAGCAGAGCTATTTGGCCGACCGAGGACGCCGAACCGCGCCGCGTCCGCCGCCGCCGGACGCGTGCGGGGGTTTCGCCAATCCCTCCTAGGTGTAGATGCCAGGCACGTTGTTCGCGGTGAGCTCCCGTAGCCGCTGAATCGGCGGCCGGTGGCCGAGGGCGCCGTGTCGTCGCCTGAAGTTGTAGCGCTCGATCCAGCCAGAGAGGGCCATGGCCCTCTCTGGCGAGGAGCCGTAGACGGCGGCGTAGGCCCACTCGCGCAGCATCGTGCGGATGAATCTCTCGGCCTTGCCGTTGGTCTGGGGTCGGTAGGGGCGGGTGCGGATGTGCCTGATCCCCATCGACCTGCAGGCGAGGGCGTGGGCGGTGGAGCGGTAGGCGGAGCCGTTGTCGGTCATCAGCCGCTCGACGGTGACCCCGTGGGAGCGGTAGAAGGCGACCGCCCGCCGCAGGAAGCCGAGGACCGTCTTCGTCTTCTCGTCGGGTAGGACCTCGGCGTAGGCCAGGCGGGTAGCGTCGTCGACGCAGACGTGCACGCACTCCCAGCCGACCTGGCGGCGCTTGACGCCGGCGGCGTCGAGCTTGGTGATGTCCCGCCGCGCTCGGCGACCGAGTACCCGGTGCCCGGCTCCGTGAGGCCCGATCCGGCCCAGCTTCTTGACGTCGATGTGGATCAGCTCGCCGGGGCGACGGCGCTCATAGCGATGAATCGGCTCCTGCTCCAGGCGGCTGAGCTTGCCAAGACCGATCCGCCCCAGCACGGCAGAGACCGTCGAGGTCGCCATCTCCAGGAGCTCGGCGATCTCGGGACCGGTCATCCGCAGGCGCCGCAGGGCGGCGATCGCCTCGACCCGCTCCGGGGCGGTGGCGTTGTGGACGTGCTTGGGGGCGGAGCTGCGGTCGAGCAGGCCAGCCTCGCCCTCGTCACGGTAGCGGCGAACCCATTTGCCGGCCGTCCTCGCGCTCACTCCGGCGGCCTCGGCCGCCTCCGTGAGCGCGACCCCTTCCTCGAGCACGCGCCTGACCATCGTCGCTCTCCCCTTCGGGCCGAGGGGCGCGTTAGCGTGGAGCTTCATCCGGTTCCTCCTTGTTGCTGGGGCTTCGACACCGCCAGCCTCCAAGGAGGTCCGGATGAACAACGTGCTTAGGAATTACACCTAGGAGTGGGAGCGCTGGGCGGGTGCCGCCGGTAGCTTCAGGCGCCGCCGTGCCGCCGCCACCGCGGAGACCGAGGAGCGGCAGGTTTTCGCGATCGCCCCGTCCGTGTGGCTGGGGCGCCGGCTCACCTCGAACTCGATCAGGGCGGCGCGGCGTAGCTGCGCGCGGGTCTGCAGGGAGTCGTCGGAGGCGGTCTCGAGCGCCGCCTGGGCGGCGCGCTCGCGGCGGCAGAGCAGACAGAACGTGCCCTCCTGGGAGCGCGTCCAGGCATCTGGCAGCGCGACGCGCTTGCCATCCATGCGGCTGACGCTGACTCCGCAGGCGTCGCAGATCCACTTCGATGCTTTTCCGCTGCTATTTCGCATTAAAAGGTCTTGTTTGAAGGTAGCATGGTGACCTCCTCGGCAGGCCCGGAAAAGCCGGTTGGACCGGCCTCCTACACTTGGTCGATGCGGTTCGATGCGGCATCGGAGGCGACTTACACCCTGTACAGGCGTGGAATCGAGCTGCTCGAAGACGGCGATTTCATGGACGCGACCGAGCCGCTCGCCGAGGCCGCCCGTCGGGCGCCGGAGAAGTCCTCGGTCCGCGAGGCGCTCGGCCGTGCCTACTACCGGGCCGGCCGCTTCGCCCAGGCCGCGATCGAGTTCGAGGCGGTGGTCGCGACCCACCACGTCAACGACTACGCCCACTTCTGCCTCGGGCGCGCCCTCAGCCACACCGGCGAGAAGGCCAGGGCCCGCCACCACCTGGCCCTGGCCTCGAACCTGCGTCCCGACCGGCGCGACTACCGCTACTACCGCCGCCTGCTCGACGCCTGATTCGTCAGGTGACGAGCGGGATCACGCAGCGGTATTTGCGGTTGGCGCTGAAAGCGGCTGAGGTGATTTCGCCGTTGGGTGCGACAGTCACAACTGCGTAGAGACTGGGAGCTGAGACGACGGGGATATCCCCGCTCCACTCGTCCCCGCTCGCCAGCACGATCCCGGGCAGCTGCGAGAAGGCCGCCAGCTCCAGGGCGCCCGGCAGCTCGCCGCCGAGGTTGGCGCAGGCGAGGGCGGCGGTCGGAGCCGGCACCGCCGCCTCGTTGCTCTTGGTCTGCCAGCAGGCGCCGGCGAAGAAGCGGGTGTCCGGCTGGCAGCCGGCGCTGTGGCCGTTGACGCGCTGCGCGTCGAGGGCGTTGACGGCGTTGAGGGCGGTCTGGGCGTCGCGGGCGGCGTCGGCGTTTTCGGCGTGGACCGAGCTCGGCACCTGTCCCAGAGTGGCGACGTCGACCTGGATACCGGTCACCGAGCCGGGCGCCAGCTGCGAGGCCGAGACCGCCCCCGGCGCCAGCTGGGCGCTGGAGACCGAGCCCGGCTTCAGCCGGTTGCCCGGCACCGATTCCAGCGCCAGCCGGTTGCCCGGCAGCGACTTCGGCTTGATCTGCTTGCCGTTGATCTTCTGGGCGGCGTAGACGCTGCCGCCGAGGGCGACGAAGAGGGCGATCGAGGCGATCGCCAGGGCCGCCGGGCGGCTGTGCAGTCCCCTGCGCATTTGACTTCCTCCCTGCTTCCGTGTGGTCGATGGATGAGCTGCGATAAACGCTTTGGTTCGTTAAAGCGGCGGCAGCCTAGCTGAACGAAAAGCGCGCTTGGACGAAAATTGGTCCGGGATGGACGAGTAGACTCGCCGGCGTACATACGGTCGGTGGTCAAGGGAAGTCCGGTGCGAAGCCGGCGCGGTCCCGCCACTGTGACCGGGCCAAGGAAGCCGCAGGCGCCTCGCGCGCCAGCCACTGGGGACGACACGGAATCCCCGGGAAGGTGCGGCCGACCAACCCCGGGAGCCAGGAGACCTGTCCTCCGGCCAAGCCAAGACAACCCTCGAGGAAAGGGTGGCGTTAATGCCAAGATTCATCCCGTTCCGGCTGGCCGCGGCCTGCGTGCTGGTCATCGTCGTTTCACTCGTCCCCGCCGCCGCGGCGGCCGCCAAGCGCGTCTCCGCCGAGCTGCGCGTCGTCGGCAAGGCCGGGAAGGTGTTGAGCGAACAGGCTCTCGACACCGGCACCGTCTCGGTGAAGACGAGCAGGTCGGCCACCTGCTTCGGCGCCGACAACGCCGGCAGCGGCAAGCCGGCGACGATCAAGGGCGCTACCGCGATGGGCCTGCTCGTCCAGGCCTCGAAGAGCACCCCGGCCCTGCGGCCGCTCTCGATCACCGACGCCTTCAGCTTCGGGCTCGGCATCTGCAGCATCGGCAGCGCCAAGATCACCAACAAAAAGGCCTCCTGGTACCTGAAGGTCAACCACAAGGCCCAGCAGGTCGGTGGCGACTCGGTGAAGCTGAAGCCCGGCGACGAAGTGCTCTGGGCCTACGCGAGCTCCTACCCGTACGCGAACGAGCTCGCCCTGGTCGCGCCGGAAAGCGCCAGTGCCGGCACCCCGTTCGAGGTGCGGGTCTTTTCCTACGACGAAAAAGGCAAGCGCAAGCCGGTCCCCGACGCCACCGTAAGCGGCGCCAGCGGGCCGACCGACGCCGCCGGCAAGGCCACCGTCACCCTGACGGCCCCGGGCCTGTTGCGGGCGACCCACGGCAAGGAAATCCCCTCCGCCGCCGCGCCGGTCTGCATCGCCGGCATCTGTCCCGAAGCCTGATGTATCCCCGCCGAGGCCAATGGGCCTGAATCGGGCTCTGGCGATCGCGGGCGCGCTGCTGGCGCTGCTCGCGGTCGCCGGCTGCGGCCTCGGGCCGGGCGAGGGGCTCGACCCGGTCCGGCTGACGGTCACCCACGACTACGGGCGGGAGCTCGTCCTTGCCGAGGAGGTCGAGGACGCCACCGAGGCCGACACGGTGATGCGGGTACTCGAAGGCGCCGCCGAGATCGGCACCAAAGAAGGCGGCCGCTTCGTCAAGGCGATCGACGGCGTCGAGAGCGCCTCGCGCGGCGGCCGGTACTTCGACTGGCTCTTCTACGTCAACGGCGTCGAGTCGACGGTCGGGGCCGCCGACTACCCGCTGCGGGGCGGCGAGGCGATCTGGTGGGACTACCGGGACTGGACCTCGGCCCTGCACGTGCCGGCCGTGGTCGGCTCCTGGCCACAGCCGTTCCGGGGCGGCTACGAGGGCCGGCGCCACCCGGTCGCGGTCGTCTGCATGGGCGGCGGCCCCGCTTGCGCGGCCGCCCGCGCGGCACTCGAGCGGGAGGGGGTCGAGATAGCGGCCGGCACCCCCGCCGGGGCGATCCGCCTCCTCGTCGGGCCCTGGGCGCAGCTCCGCGGCGATCCCGCCGCCAGGCAGATCGAGAACGGGGTGGAGGAAGGCGGCGTCTTCGCCACCTTCAGAGGCGGCGGCCAGCCGCGGCTCGAGGGCCTCGGCGAATCCGGGGAGGTGGCGCGGCGCTTCGGCCCCGACGCCGGCCTCGTCGCCGCGACCCGCCGTTTCGAAGCGCCGCCGACCTGGCTCGTCACCGGCGTCACGGCAGCCGGCGTGCGCGCCGCCGCGAGCCTGCTCAACGAGGAGAAGCTGCGCGACCATTACGCGGTGGCGGTCGAGTCCGGGGAGGAGACCCCGCTGCCACTGCCGGGCCGATGAGATCGCCCTTCGCCTACACCCCGCGGCGCCTGCCCCTGCAGTCGGCCTCGCCGGCCGCCGCGGTTGCCTACCTCGGCGCTCTCGTCGCCGTCGCCTTCGTCTACTCGAGCCCGCTGGTCCTGGTCGCGACCGGCGCCGCGGCCGCCGTCGCCGGCCTGCTCGCCGGCGCCCGCACCGCGGTCCGGGCCGGGCTCCGCATGGGCCTCTCGCTGGCGCTCTTGATCGTCGCCGTCAACGCCCTGGTCGTCTCCCGCGGCGAGACGGTCCTGGCTCGGCTCGGCGACTGGCCACTGCTCGGCCAGGTCGACGTCACCGCCGAGGCGATCGTCGCCGGCCTCTCGATCGGCCTGCGGGCCGCGGTGGTGATGGTCGTCGCCGCCGTCTACTCGGCCTGCGTCGACCCCGACCGGGTGCTGCGCGCCCTGCGCCCGCTGGCCGGGCGCTCGGCGCTGACCGCGACCCTGGTCTCGCGCCTGGTCCCGGTCGCCGCCGCCGA
>CAMPIP010000027.1 GCA_946886425.1 uncultured Actinomycetes bacterium | reverse complement strand
CGCCCCGTCGTCACCGCCAACAAGCAGCTGCTCGCCCAGCACGGCGACGAGCTGTTCGGAATCGCCCGCGAGGCCGGCGTGCAACTCCGCTTCGAGGCCGCCGTCGCCGGGGTGATCCCGATCGTCCGCACGATCCAGGAGAGCTTCGGCGTCACCGAGATCTCGAAGGTGTTCGGGATCGTCAACGGCACCACCAACTTCATCCTCAGCGAGATGGCGTCCAGCGGCGCCGGCTACGAGGAGGTGCTGGCCCAGGCCCAGGAGCTCGGCTACGCCGAGGCCGATCCCAGCGACGACGTCGGCGGCGCCGACGCGGCGGCGAAGATGGCGATCCTCGCCCGGCTCGCCTTCCACACGCCGGTCAGCCTCGCCGAGGTCCCCTACGAGGGGATCGAGGCGATCCAGCCCGACGACCTCGCCTACGCCAAGGAGCTCGGCCTCTCGCTGAAGCTGCTCGGCGTCGCCGAACGGCGCGACGGCGGCATCAGCGTCCGCGTCTTCCCCTGCTTCCTCTACCGCGGCCACCCGCTGGCGCCGATCGAAGGGCCCTTCAACGCGGTGATGGTCGAGGCGCCGGCGATCACCGAGGTGACGATGTCGGGGCCGGGCGCCGGCGGTGTCCAGACCGCCTCGGCGGTGCTCGGCGACGTCGTCTCGATCCTCGCCGGCGACGCCCCGGTCCACGAGACGCGCGCGGAGCTGCGGCTCGTCGCCGACGTCCCCTCGTCCTTCTACCTGCACCTCGAGGTCGCCGACCGGCCCGGCGTGCTGGCCAGCGTCGCCGCCGTCCTCGCCGAGCACGAGATCTCGGTCAAGAGCGTCGTCCAGCGCGGCATCGGTTCCGACGCCCGCCTGGTGATGGTCATCCACGAGTGCCTCGAGTCCCGCTTCGCGGCCGCCGTGGCGGCGATCGCCGAGCTCGACGACCTGCGCTCGCCGCCCCGCTTCATCAGAGTGATCGAGGAGGAGTTTTGAGCGCCGGGCTGATAGCCCGCTACCGCGATCGCCTCTCGCTCGAGCCGGGCGACCCGGTGGTCAGCCTCGAGGAGGGCTCGACGCCGCTGATCGAGGCGCCGCGCCTCTCGGAGCGGATCGGCGCCCGCGCCTTCCTCAAGTTCGAGGGCGCCAACCCGACCGGGTCCTTCAAGGACCGGGGGATGACGGTGGCCGTCTCGCGCGCCAAGGGGCGCGGGGCGGAGGCCGTGATCTGCGCCTCGACCGGCAACACCGCCGCCAGCGCCGCCGCCTACGCGGCCCGGGCCGGCCTGCGCGGCGCGGTCATCGTCCCCGAGGGCAAGATCGCGATCGGCAAGCTCGCCCAGGCGCTGATGCACGGCGCCCGCGTCGTCGCCCTGCGCGGCAACTTCGACGACGCCCTGCGGATCGTCCGCGAGCTCGCTCAGAAGCACCCGATCGAACTCGTCAACTCGGTCAACCCGCACCGGATCGAAGGCCAGAAGACCGCCGCCTTCGAGGTCGTCGACCAGCTCGGCACGATGCCCGACGCGCTGGCGATCCCGGTCGGCAACGCCGGCAACGTCACCGCCTACTGGCGGGGGTTCACGGAGGTCGAGAACGCGGGTTCGAGACCCGTCCTCTACGGCTTCCAGGCCGAGGGCGCGGCCCCGCTGGTGAGCGGCGCCCCGGTCGAGAAGCCCGAGACCGTCGCCTCGGCGATCCGGATCGGCAACCCGGCCCGCTGGGAGGAGGCGATGGCGGCCTTCACCGCCTCGCGCGGCCGCGTCGCCGCCGTCTCCGACGCGCAGATCCTCGACGCCTACCGCTGGCTCGCCGCCGCCGAGGGCGTCTTCTGCGAGCCGGCCTCCGCCGCCTCCGTCGCCGGCCTGCTCGCCCACGGCCTCCCCGTCGTCGAGGGATCCGCCCCGCCCGAGACCGTCGTCTGCGTCCTCACCGGCCACGGCCTCAAGGACCCCGACACCGCCCTCGGCAAAGCCCCCGCGGTGATCAACTGCGAGAACGAGCTCAACGCCGTCGAGCGGGCGGTCTTCGATTGACCGCTCGCCACCGGCTCGTCCGGGTGCCCGCTTCCTCGGCCAACCTCGGGCCGGGGTACGACACCATGGCGGCGGCGGTCTCGCTGTGTTTGGACCTCGAGGTGGAAGAGACGAAGGAGTACTCGTTCGACCCCGGCGGGCTCGAGGTGCCGACCGGGCGGGAGAACCTGATCGTGCGGGCTTTCGAGTCGCTGCACCCGGCGGATGGGATCGCCTTCCGGCTTCGCAGCGAGATCCCGCTGGCGCGCGGGCTCGGCTCCAGCGCCGCCGCGATCGTCGCCGGGCTGGCCGCGGCCGACCACCTCTTCGAGCTGGCGCTGAGCAAGGAGGAGATGCTGGCGCGGGCGACCGAGATCGAGGGACATCCCGACAACGTCGCCGCGGCGATCTACGGCGGCTTCGTGATCTGCGCGGAGGGGGAGAACGGGCCGACGGCGGCGCGCTTCGACCCGCCCGAGGGGCTCGAGGGGATCGTCGTGATCCCGCCGGAGGAGGTTTCGACCGAGCGGGCCCGCGAGGCGATCCCCGCCGAGGTGCCGCTCGGCGACGCGGTCGCCAACGTCTCCGCCGCCGCCCTGCTGGTGCTGGGCCTGCGCAGCGCCGACCTCGATCTGGTCTCCCGCGGCCTGGCCGACCGCATCCACCAGCCGCGCCGCCGCGACCTCTTCCCGCGCTCGATGGAGATCGTCGAGAATGCCCGCGAGCTGGGGGCGCTGGGGGCGACGATCTCCGGCGCCGGCCCGACCGTGCTGGTCTGGACCACCTGGCAGGAGGCCGGCAACGTCGCCGCGGCGTTGAACGAGCGCTGCGCCGGCTGGGCCGAGGTGCGACGGCTGCCCTTCACCCCCCTCGGCGCCGACGTCCCCGAGCTCTGATCGCGTGGACTGGGTGATCCGCGCGGGGTTGATCGAGCTCGCCCTTGGCGCCCTGCTTGGCTGGGCGATGGTGGTTCGCGAGGAGCGGCCCGAGTGGCTGAAGCGGATCGGCGTGGTCGCCCCGGCCCGGATCCGCCAGGTCCACCTCGACTACGTGATGATGGGCCTGATCCTGATCGCCGTCGGCCTGGCGCTCCCCGGTCTGCCGACCGCGGTCGCCGTCCCCCTCGTCTTCGGCACCGCCGTCAACCCCTTCCTGTTCGTCCCGCTCGCCTTCGATCCCGACGTCGAGCGGCGCGCCTGGTACCGGGTCCTGGCCACCGTCTCCTTCATCGCCCTCAGCGGCGCCCTCGTCGCCGCGGCGATCGTCGGTCCTAACTGAACACCTGTCCGTAACGGCCGCTTCCGCGGGTAGCATCGCCGCCATGCCAAGCCTGCCGAAGTTCCGCCTGCTCGTATCCCTCTTCGCCGTCGCCGCGCTGCTCGCGGCGCTGCCCGCCGCCGCCCAAGCGACGCTGGTCTTCACGCGCAACCCGATGAATCCGGTCGTCTTCAAAGCGAACGACAACGGCTCCGGGGTACAGCGGATCGGCTCCGGGTACAACCCGCGGATCTCGCCCGACGGGCAGACGATCGTCTTCTTCCGCGGCGGCAACGGCCGCAGCCAGAAGCCGCTGCTGATGGCGGTGCCGACGGCGGGCGGGTCGGTTCGCACTCTCGCCAAGGGGTGGCAGAGCAGCTCGGTCTTCGACTGGTCGGCGGACTCGACCCGGATCGCGATCACGATCGGGCCCGAACTCGGCAGGCAGAACCTGACCGTGATCGACGTCGCCGACGGCAAGCAGACGCGGATCGCCAGCGGCTACTTCAACGGCGTCAGCTTCGCGCCGGAAGGCAACGAAAGCCTCGTCTACGGGCGGGCGCCGAACGAAAACTACCCGCCCCGCACCGACCTCTGGCGGATCGACCTGCTGCCGCCGGGGGCGGTCTCCGTCGCCGCCGTGCAGCCGCGCCGCCTGACCACCGACCGGCGCTCGCAGAGCCCGCTCTGGGGGCCGAACGACACGATCGTCTTCGTCCGCCTGCTGGGCGACAAGCAGCGCAAATACGGCCCCAAGAACGAGCTCTTCAAGATGAACTCGGCCGGCGCCGCCGTCAGCAGGCTCACCCACACCAGGGTCGACGCGCTCACCTTCGGCCTCACCCCGACCGCCTGGTCGACCAGCGGCAACCAGCTGCTCGCCGAGTACGGCGGCCAGGACACCAGCTACGCCGTCGCCGTCAACCCGGCCAACGGCCGCGAACGGACCCTGACCAACGAACGGGAGATCGGCTTCATCGGCACCGCCCTCTCCAGGGACGGCCGCACGGTGCTCGGCTGGCAGGGAGGCTTCGAACCGGGCCCCAACCACCGAGTCGTCTCGATCCCATACGCCGGCGGCCGCCCGACCGTCCTGGTCCGCAACGCCACCGAACCCGACTGGGACCGCTGAGGCAACTGTGATGAGTTATGCCCGCTTGCCGGGCATAACTCATCACACCTAATCGAGCAGGCCGACCTGGCGCAGGATCGAGACGCTGTCCGAGTAGACGTCCTTGCGCTTGACGAGGCCGTCCTCGAAGGGGATCACGTCGAGGCCGTCCCACTCGATCCCGCGCCCGGTTGCCGCGGCGACCAGGTCGCCGCGGCGCATCTCGCGGGCGTGGGTCGCCGAGGCGGTCCATTCCTGGACGACCAGGCCCTCGCGCACGTAGAGGCGCCGGGTCGCGAAGGCGATGTCGGGCCAGGTGGCGAAGATCGCGCCGATGTGGTCGCGGACCTCGGCGCCGCTGGCCGCCTCGCCGGCGGTGTGGTTCTCGAAGACCATGTCGGGCGCGTGCATCGCCACGATCGCGTCGAGGTCGTGCGCGTTCCAGGCCTCGTTGTAGCGGGCGATCGCCGCTTCCAGTGCCTCGGCTGAGTCCTTGCCCTGATCGGTCATTCGGGGGTAAGGTCGAACCTAATGGCGGCCGACTTCACGATCAAGCACCGCGACGAGTTCGAGGCGATGGAGGGCTCCGGTGAGTGCACCTGGAAGCTGGCGCGCAAAGCCCTCGGCGCCTCGTCCTTCGGCTTCAACCTTGTCGAGATCGGGCCGGGCGGCCAGATCCCCGAGCACGACGAGAACGAGAGCGGCCAGGTCGAGCTCTACGTGATCCTCGAGGGCGACGCGGTGCTGCGGATCGGCGGCGAGGATCACCCGGCCCCGGCCGGTACCTTCGCCTCGATCGAGCCGCCGGTCAGCCGCACGATCCTCAACCGCTCCGAGGCCGACGTCACCGCAATGCTGATCGGCGTTCAGCCCGAGGGCGGCTACCAGCCGATGTCATGGGGATGACGGGCGCGATTGACTTTTGTGCCGCATAGCGGGACAAACTGCAATCACACCCTGGCACGCCTGGCCTCGCCTATAATCCGGAAACCCGTCAACCCGTCGCGTGCCCGCTCGAAGAAGGCACGGAACCCGGGAGGATCACATGCCGAAGCACCAGTCTTCCGGCGCGAGCGTTGAGCGCTACTCGCCCGAGCGTCCCTACAGGCCACTGGTTTCGCCGCCCAGCGTCGAGGACAAAGACGCCTGTGCGATCTACGCGTCCGTGCGCAAGGACGCCACCCCGAGCCACCGGCCGATCGAGCTGGCGATCCCGGCGCTGCAGAAGATGCTCCACCGGGCCGGCAACGTCGACGGGGAGGGGGACGGCTGCGGCCTCATGCTCGACCTGCCGCGGAAGATCTGGGCCGAGGAGGTCCGCTCCGGTGGCCACGACCCCTCGCTGACCCTCGACGACGCCTTCGCGGTCGGCCACATCTTCGTCGAGCGCTCCCAGGACCTCGAGAAGGTCCAGCACGACGCCCGCGAGCTGCTCGGCGGCGGCGGCTTCCGGATCCTCGCCGAGCGGATCGGCGTCGTCGACTCGACGGCGCTGGGCGCGACCGCGCGCGAGGAGGAGCCGCACTTCTGGCAGATCGCCGGTCTCGTCCCCGACGCCAGCCGCCGCGACAGCGTCCTCTTCGAGCTCCTGATCGAGCTCGAGCAGCAGCTCGGCGTCCACGTCCCGTCCTTCTCGGCGACCACCTGCGTCTACAAGGTGATGGGCGCGCCGACGGTGCTCGGTGAGTACTACCCGGACCTGCGCGACGAGCGCTTCGAGACGATCGGCTCGTTCGGCCACAACCGCTACTCGACCAACACCTGGCCCTCCTTCAAGCGGGTGCAGCCGTTCTCGGCGCTCGGCCACAACGGCGAGATCAACACGATCGAACAGCTGCGCCAGGAGGCGAAGATGCTGTCGGTGCCGATCCGTCCCGGCGCCTCCGACTCCCAGGATCTCAACCTCACCATCGACACCCTGGTCAGCCGCGAGGGGCTCGGCCTGGCGGAAGCGATGGAGATGGTGCTGCCGCCGATCGTCGAGGAGATCCGCGGCTTCCCAGCCGACTTGCAGGGCTTCTACATGTACCTGCGGCAGGCGATGGGGCCGTTCTCGCAGGGCCCCGTGGCCCTGATCGCCCGCCACGCCGACGAATGCGTGTTCTCCTCCGACGCGCTCGGCCTGCGGCCGCTCTGGCAGGTCGAGACCGGCGAAGACTTCGTCTTCAGCTCCGAGCCCGGCGTCGTCTCGGTCCACGACATGGCCTCCGAGCCGAAGCCGCTCGCCCCCGGCGAGAAGGCGATGGTGCTGATCGATCGTCGCCAGCGCCGCTCGACCCTGCACCCGCACGACGAGATGCTGCGGATGGTCCGCGACAGCTGGCTGAAGCGCAACGGCGTCGACTCGGTCGCTCCCTATGAGCGGGCGATCGAAGCCGGCGGTCCGCTCGAGGGCACCGACGTCCCCGGCTACTCCGACGCCGGCCCCGAGGAGCCGGTCAAGGTCTCCGACCGCGTCCTCGCCGGCTTCGGCTGGCAGCGCGACGACGTCAAACTCGTCCAGCAGATGGCCTCCAACGGGGCCGAGCCGGTCGGCTCGCTCGGCTACGACGGGCCCCTCGCGGCGCTCTCGCCGGAGCGGCAGAACCTCGCCGACTACTTCAAGGAGACGGTCGCCGTCGTCACCAACCCGGCGATCGACCGCGAGCGCGAGATGGAGCACTTCTCGACCCGCGCCGTGTTCGGCCGCCGTCCCACGATCGAGGACGCCAGCCTCGATACCGGCACGATCGAAACCGCCTTCCCGCTGATCCTCGGCGGCCACCACGAGCTGGCGCCGCTCTCCGACAAGACCTACCGGAAGATCGCCCGCAAGCACCGGACCTACCTCCTCGAGGACCTCTGGGAGGAGTTCCGCGGCCGCGGCGCGGTCGTCGACATCTCGCTGCTGGAGTCGGAGACGACCCAGGGCGCGATCGAGCGGATCAAGCAGGAAGCCGTCAAGCACGTCCGCGACGGCGCCGAGCTGCTGGTCCTCAGCGACCGCACCGTCTACGACGGCGAGCGCCGCTACCTCGACCCGCACCTGGCCACCTCGGCCGTCGACCAGGGCCTCAAGCAGTTCAAGGTTCAGTCCGGCGAAGAGAACCTGCGCCGGCGCTGCGGCCTGGTGCTGCGCTCTGCGGCGATCCGCAACGTCCACGACGTGATGCTCGCCCTCGGGCTCGGCGCCAACGGCGTCTGCCCGTACACGATGGTCGAGGTGATCTGCGTCGAGGACTACGAGACCGACGTCGACAACCTCTGCGCCGCCTTCGTGAAGGGGATCGAGAAAGTCATCTCGACGATCGGGATCCACGAGGTGCGCGGCTACGCCCGCCAGTTCTCCTCGATCGGGATCAAGCCAGAGCTGGCGGAGATCTTCCAGACCGAGGCCTTCGCCGCCTCCGAGAGAGGCGGCGCCGGCTTCGCGCAGCTCGACGAGGACACCAACGCCCGGGCCCGGGTCCTGAACGGCGACGAGGACGCCAAACCGGCGAAGACGTTCCGCTTCTACCCGAAGGTCTACAAGGCGGCGATCGCGACCGCCAACGGCTCCGGCTCCTACGAGGAATATTCGGAGAAAGTCCGCGACCTCGAGCAGCAGAACCCGATCTCGATGCGCCACATCATGGGGCTGAAGGGCGACCGGGAGCCGATCGCCGACCCCTCGACCGTCGATGCCGGAGTCGGCCACCACGACTACCCGATCGTGATCTCCTCGATGAGCTTCGGCTCGCAGTCCGAGCCGGCCTTCCGCGCCTACGCGGACGCGGCCAAGGCGACCAACATCCTCTGCATGAACGGCGAGGGTGGCGAGATCCGCGACATGTACGGGCAGTACCGGAAATGGCGGGGCCAGCAGGTCGCCTCGGGGCGCTTCGGCGTCTCCGCGGAGATGCTGAACTCGTCCTACGTCGCCGAGATCAAGATCGGCCAGGGCGCCAAGCCCGGCGAGGGCGGCCACCTGCCCGGCAAGAAGGTCTCCGAGAAGGTCGCCGCGGCGCGTAACGCGTCGCCCGGCACCGACCTGATCTCGCCGTCCAACAACCACGATCTCTACTCGATCGAGGACCTCGCCGAGCTGATCGACGAGCTGAAGACCGTCAACCCGGACGTGCGCGTCTCGGTCAAGGTCCCGGTGGTGCCGAACATCGGCACGATCGGCCTCGGCATCGCCAAGGCCGGCGCCGACATCATTACCCTCTCCGGGTTCGAGGGCGGCACCGGAGCCGCCCGCCAGCACGCCCTGCGCCACGTCGGCCTGCCGAGCGACATCGGCACCCGCGCCGTGCACCGGGCGCTGATGGAGGCCGGCCTCCGCAACCGGGTCGAGATCTGGGCCGACGGCGGCTACCGGACCGGCCACGACATCGTCAAATTGCACTGCCTCGGCGCCAACCGGGTCGGCTTCGGCACCCTGGCGATGGTCAGCCTCGGCTGCACGATCTGCCGCGGCTGCCAGCTCGACACCTGCCACGTCGGGATCGCCACCCAGATCGAGACCGTCGAGCAGGCCCAGGAGCACGGCCTCAAGAAGTTCACCCCGCAGGAAGTCGACCGCTCGGCCGAGAGCTGCGCCCGCTTCTTCGCGGCGATGGGCGAGGAGGTCAAGCAGGTCGTCGCCTCGCTCGGCTATGAGCGCGCCCAGGACCTGGTCGGCCGCTACGACCTGCTGGAGCAGACCGCGATGACGGAGCGGATCGACCTGATGCCGCTGATCGAGCCGCTCGAGGAGTACCTCGACCTGGAGCCGATCGACCTGCCGGTCGCCGAGAGCGAGGACGCCCGGGCCGAGGCCGGCCTGGTCGTCGCCCGGCCGATCCGGATGGAGTCCAAGGAGGCCTCGACCCAGATCGCCTCGCTGGCCGGGGACATCTGCCCGGGTCGGACGATCCGCAACGAGTTCCCGCGCCCGACCGACGCCAACGACCGCGTGCTCGGCACCGAGCTGGCCGGGGCGATCGCGCGCTCGCGGATCTTCGACGCCGACGCTCCCGAGGCCAACGAAGACGTGCTCGCCAGCCTCGAGTTCAACGGCGGCTCGGTCGCCGGCCAGGGGCTGGGCGCCTTCAACTCCTACGGCGTCTCGATCCGCGTCGAGGGCGGCGCCCAGGACGGCGTCGGCAAGACGATGCTGGGCGGGACGATCTCGATCCTCAAGGGCAAGGGCATCAAGGGCAAGCGCCTCAACGGCTCGGTGGGCAAGTCCTTCGCCTACGGCGCCCAGCGCGGCCGTCTGTTCGTGCAGGGCTCGGCTGACTCGCGCTTCTGCATCCGCCTCTCCGGCGCCGACGTGGTGCTGGGCGGCGAGCCCGAGCAGGACATCGACGACAACCGCGGCTCGCTGGCCAACCGCGCCAACGTCAAGGGCTTCGCCTTCGAGTACATGACCTCGGGGCGCGCCGTCGTCCTCGGCGACATCGGCCCCTGGGCCTGCGCCGGGATGACCGGTGGCCGCGTCTACGTCCGCCATAACGCCTTCGGCCTCGACCGCGAGTCGATCGAGCGCCGCCTCGGCGAGGGCGCCAAAGTCCAACTCACCGACCTCGACGCCGAGGGCCTGCTCGACGTCGACGACCTGCTCACCGCCTACGCCGAGGAGCTGCGCGCGACCGACCAGGGCGAAGAGGCGGTGCGGATCCTCGAGCTGGCGGCGGATGCGGCCAGCAACTTCCTGATGATCGTGCCGCACAAGGTTCAGGCGGACCCGTCGATCTCGACCGAGTAGGGCTCGGGCGTGGGGGAGGGGCGGTGACCCCTCTCCCGGAGACCGTACGGCCGCCAGTGCCTGCAGGGCCGTAATCTCGCCGCTCCCAAAGCCTCCGGGAGAGGGGTCACCGCCCCTCCCTCTCGGGACCAAAGACTCCGCCGAGATCGCCCGGCGGTCTGGCAGTGGGGCTAGGGCTCAGGGCCTTCCTGGCGGGACGGCTTGAGCTGGAGTCTCACTCTTGAGTGAGAGAGACGGCTCGGGGCCTGTTGCTGGCTCCACGACTCGAACGTCTCGGGAGTGCCGGCGCAGGAGCCTGGAGAGCGGGGCCCGGTGCCCCTCCCGCGCAGCGGCGTCCTGTTTTTCGCTCAAGCGCGAATCTCGGACGGCCCCGATGCTTCCAGCCGAAAAACCCAGCAAGCGGGAGGGGCACCGGGCCCCGCCCCCACGCCCGTGTCAGGAACTCCCGCGCCCTTCCAGTTTGTCGGCGATCGCCCGCACCTCTCCAAGCAGCCCGTCGAGCAAGTACTCGGTGTTCGTGTGGATCCGGTACTCGGTCGCCTGCCGCTCCGCCTCGAGGCGGTCGAGGCGCTCCTCTAGGCGGTCGGTGCGCTCGTCGACTTTGCGAATCGCGCGGGTGGTCTTGCGCTCGGATTTGCGGACGCGGGTTTTGACGTAACGGCGGACGTCCTCGTGGATCGTGTCGAGCTCGCGGCGGAGGTCGGCGTTGATCGGCTCGCCCTGCTCGGCGAGCATCTCCTCGACGCCGCGGCGGACGCGCTCGATCTCCTCGTGCAGCTGGGCGCGGGCGCGGTCGGCGGCGGCGGAAATCTCCGGGACCTCGCGCGGGCCGCCGCCCGGTGGCAGCGGTGGGTCGACCGGGTTGGGGACGGCGCTCATCGGCCCCGCATCCTACGGACGGGAGTGGCCGGAACCGGCTTCAGGCGACGAGGAGGAAGAGGCTGTAGCGGCCGACAGTGAGCTCGTCGCCGTCCTCCAGCGGGCCCCACTCGACGGGCTCGCCGTTGACGAAGACGCCGTTGAGGCTGCGGTCGTCGAGGACACGCAGTCCCTGGCCCGGCTCGGCGACGACGAGGGCATGACGCCGGGAGACGGAGGGGTCGTCGAGGCGGACGTCGGCGGCGACGCTGCGGCCGATCCGGGTCCATCCCCGCTCGATCGCGAAAACCTCGACCTCGCCGCCGTCCTCGCAGAGGGCCAGGAAATGACCGGTGCGGGGGAGCTGCTCGCGAACCTCGCCCAGCCACTCCGGGGGGCCGGTGGCATGAGTGGCGGCGAATTCGGCGGTGGTGGAGCCGTGGTCCTGGCGTTCTTCGAAGATCGAGTCGCGGCGGAAGCGCGCCGACCCGCAGTGGGGGCACTCGGGCAGCGCCTCGCTCTCCTCCACGGACAGCTGGGAGCCGCATATCAAGCAGAAAAAGGTTCCCGCGCCGGCGAAACTGCCGGTCTCGTAACGGTCGTCCAGGGGGCTGCTGCTAACCGCGTCGAAGATGACTGGCTCTCCTTCCTGAGTCGCATTCGATACTAACGCCCGTGGGCCGCGCGGTCACTCAAATTAAGTAGCGCGGTCCTGCCGCGGCGAGCCTGTCTAGAATCGCGCCGGCGATGGGACCGATCAGCGCCGAGATTGAGATCGACGTGCCGCGCGAGCGGGCCTTCGCGCTGATCGGAGACCTCTCCGCCCGGCCGTCCTTCACCGACCACTTCCTCGCCGACTTCCACCTCACCCGGCTCGATCCGAGCGGGGTCGGGGCCGGCGCCCGCTTCCGGGTCGAACAGCCGTTTCGCAAGGTCTGGATGGACACGACGATCGCCGAGCTGACCCCGCCGTTCCAGATCGTCGAGCACGGCCAGGGCGGTCGCCTCAACCGGATCCGCACCCGCACGGTCTGGGAGCTGACCGAGGGACCGGGCTCGCTGACCACGGTCCGGTTCGCGCACTGGACCGAGCCCGGCATCGTCGATCGCGCTCTGGAGTTGGCCTCCGGCGCATCCTTCTGGCAGCAACGGCGCTGGCGCGAGGCGCTGCGGCGGCTCCGCGACCAGCTCGAGTCGGAGTCCCCGCGGGCGGCGCGGATCGCCGTCGCCGGGGGCAATCGCTACGCGACCGGCGTTCCCTGATCCCTTCTCAATAGACTTCCCGCCGCCGATGTTCCTGAACCGCCGCCTGCCCCTCTCGCTGCTCGCCGCCCTGGCCCTGATCGCTCTCGCGGTCGGCGTCTCCGCCTGCGGCTACACGAGCGACGAGAAGGAGGTCGCCGAGGGTGAGCCGGTCGAGCTCGGCAACCTCCACTACAACGTGATCTTCTCGCGCTTCCTCAACCCCAACGACAACGAGGACGCGGCCTACCTGGTCGGCCAGAAGCCGGCGCCCGAGGGCTCCAGCTACTTCGGCGTCTTCTTCGAAGTCCAGAACAGCACCGACGAGGCGCACCCGCTGCCGGAGACGCTGCGGATCACCGACGCCGATCACCAGCACTACGACGTGCTGCCGAGCGAAAGCCTCTACGCGCTGCCGCTGGGCGGCGAAGTCGAAGACCAGGAACAGGTCCCGGTCCTCGACTCGACCCCCCAGCAGGGCCCGATCGAGGGCTCGGTGGCGATCTTCCTGCTGCCCGCCGAGGCTTCCGAGAACCGGCCGCTGACGCTGCACATCGAGAGCCCCGACGGCGAAAAGGGCGAGATCACCCTCGATCTCTAGTCGGGCCTAGAGGCCGGCGGAGAGAATCTGCGAGGCGATCGGGGCGGCAACTTCGCCGCCGGCCGCTTCCGCTTCGATCAGCATCACCCCGACCGCCAGCCGCGGCTTCTCGGCGGGGGCGAAGGCGACGAACCACGCGTCCTTCTTCTGCTCCGGTTCGTCGAGGTGCTCCTGGCCGTCGACCGGGCCCAGCTCGGCGGTGCCGGTCTTGCCGGCCACCTGGGCCTCGGCGATCGCCCCGGCGGTGCCGGTGCCGCCGGCGACGACGCCGACCATCAGTTCGGTCAGCTCCTCGGCGGTCTTCTTCGACATCACCCGCACCGGCTCCGCCTCGGGGCGGAGCTTGCGGTTGGCGACGATCGAGGTCGGCTCGCGGACGCCGCCGTTGGCGACGGTCTGGGCGACGCTCGCCATCTGCAGCGGCGTCGCCAGCACTTCGCCCTGGCCGATCGCGGAGACGCCGAGGTCGAGGTCTTCGCCGATCTCGGTCGGGATCGTCGATTCGGCCGGTTCCACTTCGCGGACGTACGGCGAGGCGTAGAGCGTCGGCGGCGAGTTGAAGCCGAAGCTTTCGGCGGTGGAGACGAGGTCGTCGTTGCCGATTTCCGGTCCGAACGGGGCGAAGTCGGCGTTGCAGGACTCGGCGAAGGCTTCCCGGAAGGTGCCGCCGCAGTACTCGCCGTTGGCGTTGCTGATGAAGCGGCCGCCGACGTTGACTCCATTGGTGATCTCGAATTCGTCGGTGAGCTCGACCAGGCCTTTTTCCAGGGCCGCGGTGGTGGTGACGATCTTGAAGGTCGAGCCGGGCGGCTGCGGGGCGGAGAAGGCCTGGCCGGCGAGGGCGCGGACGTCGCCGTTGCGGGCGTCGAGCACGGCGACGCCGCCGAACTGGCCGGCCAGGGCGGCGACCGTCGCTTCCTGCAGCTCGGGGTCGATCGTCGTCTTCACCGGCGCCCCCTTGCGCGGCTTGCCCTGGGCGAGGACGCGCAGCGAGGCGCCCGACTTCGAGGCCGCCAGCAGGGTCCCGCCGGGCTTGCCGGCGAGGCGGTCGTTGAAGGCCTGCTCGAGCCCGCTAACCCCGACCGGGGTCTCTGGTGGGAAGCCATGGCGGGCGAGCTTGTCGAGCGTCTCTTCCCCGGCTTCGCCGACTTCGCCGGTGACGTCGATCGCGGCGCTTCCGAGCGGGTGCTCGCGTTCGGTTGCCGGCCCTTCGGCGAGGACGGTGCCGTCGGCGCCGAGGATCGGCGCCCGCGGCGCCAGTTCGATCTGGCTCTCGAGGTGCTCGCCGCGGCGCAGGCCCGGGTAGACGAGGCTCGGGTCCCAGTCGATGCCGCCGTCGCCGTAGGGGAGTTCGATCTCGTCTTCGCCGCGGCCGAAGGCGACCGTCGAGGTCGTGATCGGGACCGGCACCACGGTGCCGTCGCTGTCGAGCGGGTCCGCGGCGGTGCCGGCCTCGAGCGAGCGGAGGGTCGCCGTGCGGCTCGCTTCCCGGTAGGCGAGGACGAAGTCGTTGAGGTCGACCGAGCCCCGCGAGGCGGCGTTCAGCTCCCGGTACATCGCCGCGAAGCTGCCGGCCGCCCAGGCCTCGGCGAAGCGGTTGGCCGCGTCCTTGGCGGGCGACCCGGGGGCGCCCATGGCGGCGCCGACGACGAAGGCGACCACCCCGATCACCGCCAGCGGGAGCGTACGGGTGACGAGCCTACGTCGACGCTCAACCGCGGGTGCCAGCGTGCTCACCGGCAGAAAGGTAATGAAGCGATCACCGGCATGCTTCCATTCACGGATGAGCGCACTCGATTGGGCGATCGTCGCCTTCACCCTCGCCCTCGGCCTGTGGGGCTACCGACAGGGGCTGATCGTCGGCGCCATGACCCTGGTCGGGTTCGGGATCGGGGCCGTCACCGGGGGGCGGCTGGCGCCGTTGCTGCTCAACCAGGGGTCGGAGTCGCCCTACGCGCCGCTCTGCGCCGCCCTGGGGGCGCTGCTGGCCGGGGCCCTGGTCGCGGTCGCGGTCGAGAGCTTCGCCCTTGGCCTGCGGGCGCGGCTGATCCGGCGCCGGCTCGTGCACCTGCTCGACGGCGCCGGCGGGGCGACCCTGATCGGCGCCGTGGCCCTGGGAATCGCCTGGATCTTCGGTTCGGTAGCCCTGCACGCGCCCTCGACCGCGCAGCTGCGGGCCGACGTGCAGGAGTCGGTGATCCTGCGCGGGCTCAACGAAGTGCTGCCGCCCTCCGGCCCGGTTCTCAACGCGCTGGACCGGGTCGACCCGGCGCCCTCGGTGACCGGGCCGGCGACCCCGACCGGGGCGCCCGACCGGGCGATCGCCGACGACCCTGACGTCCAGCGCGCCGGCGAGTCGGTCGTCCGGGTGCTGGGGACCGCCTGCGGGCTGGGGGTCGAGGGTTCGGGCTGGATGGTCGCGCCGGGGCTGGTCGTCACCAACGCCCACGTCGTCGCCGGGTCCGACGACACCACCGTCACCACCCCGGAAGGGGTCGAGCTGGAGGCGACCCCGGTCTACTACAGCCCCGCCAGGGACCTGACGCTGCTGCGGGTCGGGACCGAACTGCCGGTGCTGACCCTCGCCGCCGGTTCGGAGTCCGGCCAGAACGCCGCCGTGCTCGGCTATCCCGAGAACGGGCCCTACATGCTGACCCCGGCCCGGGTCGGCGAGACCCGCTCGACGATCAGCGAGGACTCCTACGGCAACGGCCCGATCACCCGGACGATCACCTCGCTCGCCGGTCTGGTCCGCAGCGGCAACTCGGGCGGGCCGCTGGTCAACGCCCACGGCCGGGTGATCGGCGTCGTCTTCGCCGCCACCACCGGGGGGCGAGCGGGCGGCTTCGCGATCCCGGCCGAGCAGGTGGCCGAAGCCGTCGCCGAGGCCGGCGGTGGCGCCGTCGACACCGGCCCCTGCACGGCCTGAGCCGCCGGGCCGGCGACTTACGTTCAGTAAGCTGGGCTCCCGTGGAACCAGCCACGCCGAACCAGGCTCCGGCCGCCGCCGGGGCGGTCTGTCCTCATTTCCACGCCGCGATCGAGCTGATCGGGAAGCGCTGGACGGGCGCCATCGTCTGCGCCCTCACCGAGCGGCCGATGCGGTTCGGCGAGCTCGTCAAGGCGATCCCGGGACTCTCCGACCGGCTGCTCTCCCAGCGCCTGCGCGAGCTCGAGGAAGAGGGCCTGGTCCAGCGGGAAGTCGAAGCGGGGACGCCGGTCCGCGTCACCTACTCGCTGACCGAGGTCGGCGAGGAGCTGGGGCCGGCGATCGGGGAGTTGAAGACCTGGGCCAGGCGCTGGAAAGAAACCGCCTGAGCCCGCTCCGAGCTCCGCCGGCCGGTCTGTTTCTTAGGCTGACCGGATGAACCTCCCCGGGCCATATCCCGTTGGTCGGTACGCCAAGGGGCTGCAGGGCTGGATGCGGGAACGGCCGCG
Source organism: uncultured Actinomycetes bacterium (assembly GCA_946886425.1). The sequence goes on along the minus strand of CAMPIP010000027.1, from coordinate 2,188 downwards.
GGTGCAGCTGATCGGCGAGGTGACCGGGGTCAGTCGCAGCCGCGTCCAGGCCTACTTTGAGCTGCGCGACGCCGACGGCGCGGTGCCCTGCGCGATCTGGCTCAACGACCTCGAGAAGGCGGGGCTGCCGGAGGGGTCGCTGCGCGACGGCGCCGAGGTCGTGATCGGCGGCGGCATCGACTACTACCCGGGTGGCGGCCAGGCCTCGCCGAGCTTCAGCTTCCGGGCCACGCACGTGCGGCTGGCCGGCGAAGGGGACCTGCTGGCGCGCCTGGAGGCGCTGCGCAAGCAGCTGCGGGCCGAGGGGCTCTTCGAGCTGCAGAAGCAGCTGCCGCGGCCGTTGCTGCCGCGGACGATCGGAGTCGTCACCGCCGAGGCGGGCGCGGCGCGGCGCGACCTGATGGCGGGGCTGGAGCGACGCGGGTGGGCCGGGACCGTGGTCTGGGCCTTTGCGCCGGTTCAGGACCGCCACGCGGCGCCGGCGATCGCGGCGGCGATCCAGGGGCTGGCGGCGCGGCCCGAGGTCGAGGCTATCGTCGTCAGCCGCGGCGGCGGCAGCCTCGCCGACCTCTGGGCCTTCTGCGACGAGACGCTCTGTCGGACGGTGGCGATGCTGCGGGTGCCGGTGGTGAGCGCGATCGGCCACGAGCGCGACTCGACCCTGATCGACGACGTCGCCGCGGTCTGCTGCTCGACCCCGACCCACGCCGCCGAGGCGGCGGTGCCGCTCGACTGCTTCGCCGCCCGGCGCGAGCTAGAGCGCGGCGCCGGCTCGCTGCGGCGGGCCGGCGAGCGGGCGGTCGGGTCCCGGGCCCGGCACCTCGCTGCCCTGGCACGCGGTCCGGCGCGGGCGCTGCAGCGCGAGCGCAGCGGGCTGAACCAGAAGATCCGCGAGATCCGCGCCGCCTCCGAACGCGGGCTAGCCGAGCGAGCGCGGAGCCAGGGCCGGATCGCCGGGTTGGTCCTGGAGCGGGCGCGGCGGCGCGGCATCGAGCGGACCGCGGCGGGGGCCGAGGAGGCGGCTCGGCGAAAGGCGGCGCTCGACCGGGCCGCCGAGGCGGGGCTGCGCCGCCGTCGCGACGCCCTCCGCAATGCCGCGGTGGCACTGCGCGCTCACGACCCGGAGCGGACGCTGGAGCGCGGCTACGCGCTGGCCGAGACCGCCGATGGCGAGTCGGTGACCACGGCCGCCGCGGCGACCGCCGCGGGAGACGTAAGACTGCGCTTCGCCGACGGCAAGGTCCGGGCGGCGATCGAGGCGGAGAGATGAGCGAGAAACCGGAGAGCTACGAGGTCGCGGTCGAGCGCCTGGAGGCGATCATCGACCGACTCGACTCGGGGCAGGCCGGCCTGCGGGAGACCCTCGACCTCTGTCGCGAGGGCCGCGAGCTCGTCGGCTACTGCGCCGCGGAGTTGGACGCGGTGGGCGAGGGCCTCAAGGAGCTACAGCTCGACGACCTGGCCGCCCGCCTCGACTCCTCCGTCGAGAGCCCCGGGACCTGAGCACAAGCCCCTGAGGGCCGGGCAGCCACGGCAGAGCGACCAGTCGCGCTGCTCGGGCGGCGCGACCGGGAACTTGCCGCTGCCGATCTGGGCGATCGTCGCCTCGAGTCGGGCGTGGGCAGCGACCATCTCCGCTGGGCCGAGGACGCTGATCACCGGCTCGTCGGGGCGCTCGAGGAAGACGTAGGCGACCTCCACTTCGGGCGCGTCGCGGGCCTCGGCGACGGCGAGCGCGTAGATCGCGCGCTGGACCTCGTACTTCTCCGCGTGGTCGGCGGGGTCGGCGTCCCCGAGCGCGTCGGTCTTGTAGTCGACGACCAGCGGCGCCTCGCCCTCGCGCTCGACCAGCAGGTCGATCGAGCCGCGCAGGACGGTGCCGCCAACCGCGAGCAGGATCGGTGCCTCGGCCCGCAAGCGCGCGTCGCCGGCGGCGAGCCGGACCCGCAGCTCGGAGCCGAGCCAGCCCCGCACCGGCTCCAGCAGTGCCGCCAGCGTGCCCTCGGCGTCCGGGTCGAGGCCGGCCGCCAGGGCGTGCCGGCGCGCCAGATCCTCCGGCGGCTCCGTCCAATCGTGCGCCTGGCTCCACTCCAGCAGCGAGTGCGCCGCGGCGCCCTGGGCCGCCCGCACCTCGCGGGCGGAGGGGGCGCTCTCCAAGGGTGCGGTCGAGCTTTGTACCGCTATGCGG
>CAMPIP010000026.1 GCA_946886425.1 uncultured Actinomycetes bacterium | reverse complement strand
AGCCTCGCCCGCGACGCGGGCGAGGCTGACCGCCAGCTCCAGCGGGCCGGGATCGCCGACGTCGTCGTCGACGCCGTCGGCGCCGATCCCCTCGGTCGCCGCCCGCACCGCGCGCTTCGGCTCGTCCTCGGTGAGGTGCAGCGGGGTGGCGCCGAACTGGGCGGCGAGGCCGAGCCGCTGCTCGACGGTGTCGATCGCGAAGACCTCGGCGGCGCCGCCGGCGAGGGCGGACTGCACGGCGCAGAGCCCAACCGGGCCTAGCCCCAGCACCGCCACCGAGTCGCCGGCCTTCATGTCCGCGTGGGCAACGGCGTGGTATCCGGTCCCCATCACGTCGCCGGCGAAGAGGGCGACGTCGGCCGACATCCCCTCCGGGACCCGGCGCAGGGTCAGGTTCGCCCGCGGGACCAGCAGCTGCTCGGCCTGGGCGCCCTGCAGGTCACCGAGCTTGGAGCCGTGCCCGAAGGTCTGGCCGTTGCGGCAGCGGTGGTAGTCGCCGCGCAGGCAGGAGGCGCAGGTCGCGCAGGCGGTGTGGAAGCAGCCGAGCACCCGGTCGCCGACGGCGACCCGTTCGACGTCGTCGCCGACCGCCAGGACCGTGCCGACGAACTCGTGGCCGATCGTGAAGCCCTGCTCGACCGGCACCCGGCCGTGGTAGATGTGGAGGTCGGAGCCGCAGATTCCGCTCGCCTCGATGCGGACGACGGCGTCATCTGCCGCCACAAGCTCGGGATCGGGCTTCTCATCAACCCGCACCTCCCCCGGCGCCTGGAACGTCACAGCCCTCATCCGCTCACCGTATACCGCGCACGCTGGGGACTCAGTTGACGCCGGCGACCTGGAAGCGGCTGGCGCCGCCGCCGCTGGGGCTGGCGGTCTCGGCGATCCGGGCCTCGAGCGCGAGCTCCTTCTCGAAGTCGGCCGCCTCACCGTGCTGGAAGGAGACGTCCTGACCTTCGAGCAGCTCGATGAAGACCTCGACGAAGCGGGCGTCGAGCTGTTTGCCGGCGACCCGGCGCAGCTCGACGATCGCGTCGTGGCTCGACATCGGCGTCCGGTAGGAGTCGCGGGCGGTCATCACGTCGTAGGTGTCGGCGACGGAGATGATCCGGGCCAGCTCGGGGATTTCGTCCCCGGCCAGGCCCCGCGGGTAGCCCTTGCCGTCGATCCGCTCGTGGTGGGCGAGGATGATCTCCGCCACCGGGCCGTAGCCGTCCAGTGAGGAGACGACCCGGGCGCCCTGCTGGGGGTGGCGCTTGATCAGCATCCAGTCCTCGTCGGTGAGCGGCACGTTGGCCTTGAGGATCCGGTCGGGGAGGATGAACTTGCCGATGTCGTGCAGCAGCGCGGCGATGTGGACCAGCTCCTCCTCGCGGCGCGAGTAGCCGGCCCGCTGGGCGATCGCCCGCGAGTAGCGGGCCACGGCGGCGCTGTGGCGGGCGGTCATCTGGTCCCGCAGGTCGAGGGTGCGCAGCATCGCGCTCAACATCCCGACCTGGAAGCTGGCCAGCTGCTTGCTGCGCAGCTCCAGCTCGCTGGCCCGCTGCTGGGAGAGCAGCAACTGGCCGAGGAGGTACTGGAAGGTGACGAGGACGACGCCGAAGAGGGCGATCGCCGAGATCCCGATCTGGTGGTAGATGAAAGCGACCGCCACGGCGAGCATGGCGCTGGCGAACTCGGAGGGGAGCACGGGCGGCAGCACTCGCAGCTTGGTTTTGAAGGAGGAGCGCTCGACGTAGCAGCCGTAGCTGGCGATCATCACGAAGTTGATCGTCAGGGCGAGCTGGAAGAGCGCGAAGACCAGCAGGTAGAACCACGCGTCGGAGAGGGTGATGCCGGTGGCGGCGACGACCTCGTGGAAGACGATGCCGCCGATCAGCGGGAACGTCGCGTAGGTGAGGATGTTGTCGAGGAAGTAGTGCAGCGGGTCCCGCTGGCGGGAGACCAACCAGCCGATCACGATGCAGCCGACCCCGATCAGCGCCGCCGGCGTGCCGCCGAGCAGCACCATCGCGACGACCAGGGCAAGGAAGCTGCCGGATACCTTGACCCGGGATTCGGTCTCGACGGCGGTGAGATCGCTGAGCACCGCGAAGCCGAACAGGACCGCGAACAGCCCCAGGTCCCAATCGCACTGCGGGGCCCGCCAGATCCCGACGGCGATGACCACGCCGAGGCTCGCGAACATCCCTGCGATCGCAAGGCGCGTGGGGCGAGTCTGGACCATTTCCTCTGGGTTTCGGGGGCTGGGGGACCGGTTTCGGCTAGAGATTCAGGGGCGCGCGGCCTTTCCCTGCGCCAGCTGGCAGCGCAGGCCGCGTCGATGCCCGCTCTAGCGGCTTCAAAAGTTAGACCCGGCCTGGGCAATAGGCAAGGCGGCTGGCCGGATGACCAAAATCTCCCAAACTCCGCAGAACCTCCGGTTTCGCGCCCTCAGCGAGGATCCCCGACCGGGCAGGTCGAGTGGCTTTCGCCCCGAAAAAGCGAAGGGCGCCCCAGGGGGGGCGCCCTTCGCACACTCAAACTTAAGAACGGACGCTTCAAACCGTCCGAGAGAAGCGTTCTAGTGCTTGAAGCCCATGCCGAGTCCCTCCTTGAGTTGAAGCCTGTTTAGCTGTGCGCTACGTGCAAGAACTTCCAAATCGCTGCCAAGTTTGTAGCACAGCTTCGCCGAAAGTTGTGCACTTGCAAGGAAACTTGTGCAGAAATGCAGTAGTACGCACGGCTATCTATGCGTAGGCGGGGCTTGATAGAGCCGTTGAGGCGGCCGGCCTTTCGGCGACTGGCGACGACCTACGCGATCAACGAGCTGGGCGACTGGATGGGAATCGTCGCCCTCTCGGTGCTGGTCTTCGAGAAGACCGACAGCGCCCTGGCCACGACCGCCCTGTTCCTCGGGACCCGCTTTCTGCCGGCCCTGCTGGCGCCGCTGCTGGTCACCCGCAGCGAGCGCCCGCCGCCGCGCTTCGTGCTGCCGGTCATCTATTGCGGCGAGGCCGCCGCCTTCGGCGTCCTGGCGCTGCTCGCCGCCGACTTCTCGCTGGCGGCGGTGATCGCGGTGGCGACGATCGACGGCGCCCTGGCGCTGACCGGCCGCTCGCTGACGAGGGCGGTCGTGGTGGCGCTGCTGGAGCCGGCCGGGGAGCTGCGGGCGGGGAACGCCCTGCTCAACGTCGCCTTCACGGCCGGGGCTGCTCTCGGCCCCGCCATGGCGGGCCTCGTCGTCGCCGGGTCCAGCGTGCAGACGGCCCTGCTGCTCGACGCCGTGTCCTTCTACGCGATCGCCTGGATCCTCCTCACCGCCGGGCCGCTGCCGCAGGCGGAGCCCGAACCGGGTCGGATGCGGGATCGGGTTCGGGCCGGAATCGCCTACCTGCGCGAGAAGCGGGCGCTGCGGCTGCTGCTCACCGCCCAGGGCGCGGCCTTCGTTTTCTTCGCCGCGGTGATCCCGGTCGAGGTCATCTACGCCAAGGAGACGCTTGGGGTCGGCGATTCCGGCTACGGGTTGATGCTGGCCAGCTGGGGCGGCGGGATGGTCGTCGGCAGCCTCGTCTTCGCCAGCATCCGCAAGGCCCCCCTCCCCCTCCTGCTCTTCTTCAGCACCCTCGCCGTCGGCGCCGGCTACCTGGGGCTGGCGGCGGCGCCCAACCTCGCCCTCGCCTGCGTCGCCTCGGTCGTCGGCGGCGCCGGCAACGGGGTCCAGTGGGTGACCGCGATCAGCGCGGTTCAGGAGCTGACCGTGGCCGGAATGCAGGCGCGGGTGATGAGCGTGCTGGAGTCGATCGGCGCGGCGATGCCCGGCATCGGCTTCATCGTCGGCGGCCTGGTGACCAGCGTCTTCGACCCCCGGATGACCTTCGTGGTCGCCGGCGCCGGTGTCTTCGCGATCGTCGCGATCATGGCTCCGCTGCTCGGCTCGAAGTGGTCCGAACGCGGTGCAAGCATGGGTCCACGATCGTTTGACTCGGGCAACGACGTTGTGTTGGAGTTGATCCCGGGGAGCAGACCAGTCAAGCCCGACCCGGAGGTGCTGCCTTGAAGAGGGGTTTCTCGATAATCGCGGTGCTCGGCGTCGCAGTGCTCATGTCGGTCGGACTGGTCGCCTGCGGAAGCGACTCCGGCGGCAAGGAGGGCGGCACGCTCGACGTCACCTACGCCTCCTTCCCGGATTACATGGACCCGCAGCTCTCCTACACGGCGGAAGGCTGGACGGCGATGGGCGAGGTCTACATCCCGCTGCTGACCTACAAGGGCGCCGAAGGCAAGGCGGGCAGCGAAGTGATCCCCGGCCTCGCCAAAGACCTGCCGGAGATCAGCAAAGACGGCAGGACCTACACCCTCTTTCTCCGCCCCGGCCTCAAATACTCCAACGGCAAGCCGGTCAAGGCCTCCGATTTCACCTACGCCGTGGAACGGATGTTCAAGGTCAACTCGGGCGGCTCGCCGTTCTACACCGGCATCGTCGGCGCCGAGAAGTTCGCCGAAACGAAGAGCGGCGGCATCCCCGGCATCAAGACCAACGACAGGACCGGCGAAATCGTCATCGAACTGACGAAACCGCGGGGCACGCTGACCAACGAGCTGGCGCTGATGTTCGTGGCGCCGATCCCGGCCGGGACGCCCAACGAAGACCTCTCGGCGGACCCGCCGCCGGCCACCGGTCCCTACATGATCGTCAACTCGAAACCGGGCCGCGGCTGGGAATACGAGCGCAACCCGTACTGGGCGAAGGCCAATTCCGAAGCGATGCCCGACTACCCGAGCGGCCACGTCGACAAGGCGATCGTGACCGTCGTCCGCAACCCCGAGACCCAGGTCAATGGCGTCGAACAGGGCAAATACGACTGGATGCAGAACCCGATCCCGGCCTCTCGCTACCAGGAAGTGAAGAGCAAGTTCGAGGGCACCCAGTTCGTCGTCCGGCCGACGATCAGCACCTACTACTTCTGGATGAACATGAAACGGCCGCCGTTCGACGACCCGAAGGTCCGCCAGGCGGTCAACTACGCGGTCGACCCGGCGGCCCTGGAACGGATCTACGCCGGCCAGATGATCGGCACCCAGCAGATCCTGCCGCCGGGGATGCCCGGCTACCAGCAGTTCGAGCTCTACCCGCACGACATGGCGAAAGCGAAAGCCATGCTCAAAGAAGCGAACCCGTCGGACCTCGACATCACCGTCTGGACCGACACCGAAAGCCCCAACAACGAAGCGGGCGAATACTACGACGGCGTCCTCAAGGAAATGGGCTTCAACACGAAGCTGAAAATCCTCAACGCCGACAACTACTTCACGGTGATCGGCAACCAGACGACCGCCGACCTCGACACCGGCTGGTCGGATTGGTTCCAGGACTACCCGCACCCGAACGACTTCTTCCAGCCGCTGCTGGCCGGCGAAAGCATCCTGCCGACCAACAACGCCAACTTCGCCAATATCAGCGACCCGGCGCTGAACAAAGAGATCGCCCGGCTCGGCGAAGAGCAGCTGGGGCCGGAGCAGGAACAGGCCTACGCGGAACTGGACAAGAAGTTCATGGAACAGGCGCCCTGGGCGCCCTACGGGACGCGGACCCTGAACACCTTCGTCTCCGACGAAATCGACCTCGACAGCATCGTCTACAACCCGACGTTCTTCGAGCACCTGACCAGCTTCCAGTTCAAGTAGGCGAAGGTGGAGGGCGTTGCCGCGGAGGAGCGTGGGCCCTGGCGCCTCGCGCTCAACCGGTTCCTGCGCAACCGGCTCGCGGTCGCCTTCCTCGGCGTCTTCGTCCTGATCGTCCTCTTCGTGCTGGCGGCGCCGCTCTGGTCCGAGCACGTCGCCGAGACCGGACCGAACCAGACCCACACCCTGCAGAAACTTCAGGTCGGCGACGAAACGCGGGAAGTGGTCAGCCCGGCGGGCCTGCCGATCGGGCCGCAGTGGTTCGGAGCGGGCGGCAAGTTCTTCCTCGGCGCCGACAGCCGGCTCGGTCGCGACGAGATGGTGCGGCTGATGTACGGCGGGCGCACCTCGCTGTTCATCGGCATCGTCTCGGGGCTGATCACGACGATCGTGGCGACGATCCTCGGCCTCCTCGCCGGCTACTACCGGGGCTGGGTCGACGCCGTGATCGCCCGCACCCTCGACGTGATCTGGTCGTTGCCGGTGCTGCTGTTCGGGATCGCGCTCGGCGTCTCCTTAGCCGTCGGCGGCCTCAAGATCGGCCCGCTCGAACTGTCCGGCGGCTCGATCTGGGTACCGATCTTCGTGATCTGCGTCTTCACCGTGCCCTACATGGCGCGACCGCTGCGCGGTGAAGTCCTTGCCCTGAGCGAAAAGGAGTTCGTCGAAGCGGCTGTCGCCCAGGGGGCCGGGCCGCTGCGGGTGATGTTCGCCGAGATCCTTCCCAACCTGGCCTCGACGATCATCGTCTTCTTCACCCTCAACGTCGCCAACAACATGCTCTTCGAGGCGGCGCTCTCGTTCCTCGGCGCCGGCGTGCAGCCGCCCAACTCGTCCTGGGGCTCGATGATCTCGATCGGCGAGGAGCTGCTGACCACGCAGCCGCTGCTGGCAATCATCCCCGGGACGATGATCCTGCTGACCGTGCTGTCCCTGAACATCGTCGGCGACGGCCTCCGCGACGCGCTCGACCCGCGCTCGAAGGTGCGGCTCGAGGCTCACGCCGGCACGGCCGAGCCGGAGGGGGCCTCGGTCTGATGGCGCGCTTCATCGTCAGGCGGCTGGCCGGGATGGCGATCGTTCTCTTCCTCGTCTCGGTGATCGTCTTCCTGGTCTTCAACGTGATCCCCAACTCGCCGCCGGCGCAGCGGCTGGCCGGCAAGAACGCGACGCCGGTCCTGGTCAAGAGCATCGAAGAAGAATGGGGCTTCGACGAGTCGCTGCCGCGGCAGTACCTGACGATGATGGAGAAGGTGTTCAGCGGCGAGCTGACCTCCTACGAACCACGGCTGCCGGTCGACGAACAGATCTTCGAACGGATCCCGGCGACGCTCTCGCTCAGCATCGGCGCCGCGATCGTCTGGCTCTTCTTCGGACTGCTGCTCGGCTACCTCTCAGCACTGAAACCGGGTGGCGCGCTCGACCGGGTACTGACCGGGGTCGCCGTCGCGGGGATCTCGATCCCGGTCTTCCTGATCGCCCCGGTCCTCATCTACTTCCTCACCTACAAGCTGGAAATCTTCCCCAGCGGCGGCTACACGCCGCTGACCGAAGAACCCTGGGAATGGTTCAAGCACCTGATCCTGCCCTGGTTCACTCTCGCCGTCCTCTCGATCGGCTTCTACAGCCGGGTGCTGCGCTCGAACATGATCGACGCGATGGACGAGGACTATGTGCGGACGGCGCGGGCCAAGGGATTGAGCGAGCGCCGGGTGATGACCCGGCACGTGCTGCGCAACTCGCTGATCCCGATCGTCACCCTGTTCGGGCTCGACTTCGGGGCGACGATCGCCGGCACCGCGATCATCACCGAATCGCTCTACGACATCGACGGCGTCGGGCTCTACGCCGCGGAAGCGATCGCCAAACTCGAACTGCCGCCGATCATGGGCGTCACCCTCTACGGCGCCTTCTTCGTCGTCTTCGTGAACGCCGTCGTCGACATCTTCTACGCGTACCTGGACCCGCGGGTGCGGCTGGGGGCCTCGGCCCGGTGAGCGACGGGGCGATCCTCTCGGTCAGCGACCTGCGGGTCGGCTTCGCCACCGAAGCCGGGCTGCTGCAGGCGGTCGACGGCGTCAGCTTCGAGCTGCGGCCGGGCGAGGTGCTGGCGATCGTCGGCGAGTCGGGCTCGGGGAAGAGCGTCACCGCGCAGACGATCATGGGCCTGACCCGCTCGCGGAACGCGCGGATCGAGGGCTCGGTGGAGTTTGAGGGCGAGGAGCTGATCGAGGCCAGCGACGCGACCCTGCGGCGGCTGCGCGGCGACCGGATCGCGATGGTCTTCCAGGACCCGATGACCTCCTTCAACCCGGTCTACCGGATCGGCCGCCAGCTCGCCGAGGCGATGCGAGCGCACCGCGACATCTCCAAGGAGGAGGCGCGGGTACGGGCGGTGGAGCTGTTCGAGGCGGTCGGCATCCCCGAGGCCGAGAAGCGGGTCGACGACTACCCGCACGAGTTCTCGGGTGGGATGCGGCAGCGGGCGATGATCGCGATGGCGCTGGCCCTGGAGCCCGACGTGCTGATCGCCGACGAGCCGACCACCGCGCTCGACGTGACGATCCAGGCCCAGATCCTCCGCCTGCTCGAGGACCTCAACCGCGAACGGGGGCTGGCGACGATCCTGATCACCCACGACCTCGGAGTGGTCGCCGAAGTCGCCGACCGGGTGCTGGTCATGTACGCCGGCAAGGTGGTCGAGGAGGGCAGCCTCGACGAGATCTTCTACGACCCCCAGCACCCCTATACCTGGGGACTGCTCGGCTCGCTGACCAGGCTCGACCGGCCGCGGCCGCCGCGGCTGCCGCAGATCGGCGGCGCCCCGCCCTCGCTGCTGGAGCTGCCGCGGGGCTGCGCCTTCCGGCCCCGCTGCCCGCACGAGTTCGGCAAGTGCCCGCGGGTGCCGGCGCTGGAGGCGCGGCTGGCGGAGGCCCCGGAACACCGCGACCGCTGCTGGCTGACTCCGGAGGAAAAGCGGGCCAAGCGGGAGGTCAATGGCCAGATCGGCCTGGAGGCACCGGGGCCATGAGCGGCGAGGCCCTGCTCGAGGTCAGCGACCTCGTCAAGCACTTCCCGGTCAAGCGGGGGATCCTGATCGACCGCGAGGTCGACCGGGTGCGGGCGGTCGATGGGATCGGCTTCCGGGTCGAGCGCGGCCAGACCCTCGGCCTGGTCGGCGAGTCCGGCAGCGGCAAGTCGACGGCCTGCCGGGCGGTGCTGGGGCTGACCAAGCCGAGCTCCGGCTCGGTGCGCTTCGAGGGGCGGGAGATAGCCGGCCTCTCCCGGCGGCGGATGCGGCCGCTCCGGCGCGAGATGCAGATGATCTTCCAGGACCCCTACGCCTCGCTGAACCCGCGCAAACGCGTCGGCCAGATCGTCGGGGACCCGCTGAAGCGCCAGGATGTCGCCTCCGGCGCCGAGCTGCGCAAGCGAGTCCACGAGCTGCTCGAGCGGGTCGGCCTCGCCAGCGAGCACTACAACCGCTTCCCACACGAGTTCTCCGGCGGGCAACGGCAACGGATCGGGATCGCCAGAGCGCTGGCGCCGCGGCCGAAGCTCGTGATCGCCGACGAGCCGGTCTCGGCCCTCGACGTCTCGATCCAGGCCCAGATCGTCAACCTGCTCGACGATCTGCAGGACGAACTGGGCCTGACCTACCTGTTCGTCGCCCACGACATCGGCGTCGTCCGCCACATCGCCGACCGGATCGCGGTGATGAACAAGGGCAAGATCGTCGAGGAGGGCACCGCCGACCAGGTCTGCGAGCAGCCGCGCGACGAGTACACGAAGAAGCTGCTCGCGGCGGTGCCGGTGCCGGATCCCAAGGAAGCGCGCGCAAGGCGGGGCTGACACCCCTCCGGCGGAAGAGGAGTTTCCGGCGTCGGGGTGTCAGCTCCGCCTCACGTAGCCTCTCGGTGGTGAGCCTGCCACTGGCACCGCCTATCAAGCCCCAGTTGGCCCTGACGCGGAAAGTCCTGCCAGAAGGGGAGGGGTGGGCGTATGAGCCGAAGCTGGACGGGTTCCGGGCGATCGTGTTTGTCGACGGCGACGACTTCTACGTGCAGTCGCGCGGTGGCAAAGAACTGCGGCGGTACTTCCCGGAGTTGAGCTTCGCGCCGGGGCGCTGGGTGCTGGACGGCGAGCTGGTGATCCGCGACAGCGACGGCAACCTCGAATTCGACTCTCTCCAGGAACGGATCCACCCCGCCCAGTCGCGGATCGAGATGCTCTCCAAGGAGATCCCGGTCCAGTACGTCGTCTTCGACCTGCTGGCCGAGGGCGACGAGGCGCTGCTGGAGGCGCCGCTGGCCGAGCGGCGGCGGCGCCTGGAGGCGATCGGCGAGCGGGCCGGGCTGGAGCTGACGCCACTGACCCCGGACCCGGCGGCGGCCGAGAAATGGCTGCGGACCGGCGAGGGCGTGATGGCGAAGCAGCTCGACGCGGTCTACGAGCCCGGCAAACGCCGCGGCATGGCGAAGGTGAAGCGCGAGCGGACGATCGACTGCGTGGTCCTCGGCTGGCGACCCGGCAAAGAGGAGGGCACCGTCGGCTCGCTGATCCTGGGTCTCTACGACGGCGACGAGCTGCGTCCCGTCGGCCACATCTCCGGCTTCAGCAAGGAAGCGAAACGGGCGATGCGCTCGATGCTGGCCCCGCTGGAGACCGGCGACCGCGGCAGCGCCGAGCCGAGCCGTTGGACCGGCGGCCGCGACCTCGAGTGGGTCGCCCTCCGCCCCGAGTTGGTCATCGAGGTCGGCTACGACCATGCCGCCGGCGGCCGCATCCGCCACGGCGCCCGCTTCCACCGGTTCCGCGACGACAAGGCGCCGGCGGAGTGCACCTTCTCGGAATTGGACGAAGGGGATTAGAAGAGGGCTTTCTGCGCGGCGGGTCCTGTCACGGGGAGAGGGGGGTCTGCGGGCGCGGTCGTCCTCGACCCCCCTCTCCCCGCGCCACCCCCCGCAGAAACCGCTCGTCTGGACTCCGAATTCCGGGAGTTGCCCGCTTTCCCAGTGGGGGTTGAGCTCGTCACCCTTCCTCTCCCCCAGCCGCGCACCGCGCGGGTGGCCTTCTTCCTCTGCTCGGGCTTCATGTAGGCGCGGCCGCGGTAGAGCTGTTCGTATGTGGGCAGGAGGTCGGGGCGTTTGGTTTCGAGCCAGGCGAAGAAGACGTCCTTGACCTCGTCGCGAAGGTGGAGGGCGACGCCACCGAGGAAGGTGGCGCCGGCCTTGCGCGCCTTCTCGACGATCGGGCGGACCTGGTCGGGGTCGTCGTTGATGCCGGGCATCAGCGGCGCGATCAGGACGCCGGAGTCGATGCCGCGCCGGCGCAACTCGGCGACGGCATCGAGCCGGGCGGCGGGACTGGGCGTGTGCGGCTCGGTGGCTCGCCAGGCGTCCTCGTCCAGCGTCGGCACCGACATGTTCACCGAGACCGGCAGCTTCTTCGCCATCCGCTGGTAGATCTTCACGTCGCGCATCGCCAACGGCGACTTGGTCAGCACCGAGACCGGCGTTTCCGCCCGCTCCAGCGCCTCGAGGATCTCCGGCATCATCCGGTAACGGCTCTCGACCCACTGGTAGGGGTCGGTGTTGGTCCCCAGCGCGACCAGGTCCCGCTCCCAGCTCGGCCGCGCCAGCTCCGCCCGCAGCAGCTCCGGGACGTTGACCTTTACGACGATCTCCCGCTCGAAGTCCCGCCCCGGATCGAGGTCGAGGTATTTGTGCGTGCGCCGGGCAAAGCAATAGGTGCAGGCGTGACTGCAGCCTCGATAGGGGTTGATCGTCCAGCTGAATCCGTACCTCCCACCGGGCACGTGGTTGAGCGCCGAGCGGGCGCGGACCTCGTGGAAGTTGATCCCCATCGCCTCCGGCGCGTCGAAGGTCCGGACCACGGTGCCGTCGCCCACCCCGGGCAACCGCAGGTCGTTCTCGACTCTTTGTTCGTCCCATCTCATACGAACGTATGTTCGCATACGGGGTCGGCGGAAAACTGGCGGCAGCGCGTCCTCTCCGCGATTTGCGGGGAGAAACAGCCGGGACGACGAGGGACAACTAGAGGCTGGAGCCGGTCTCGTCGCGCTTGTAGGCGGCGAGCTGCTCGAGCGCTTTGCCCCGGGCCTTGGCGCGCAGCGGCGGCAGCAGGGCGACCAGGTGGCCGGCCGGGCCGAGGGCCTGCTTGGCCCAGTTGCGGAAGTCGAACTCGTCGACGTGGTCGGCGATGCGGCCGTCGGGAGCGAAGCGGAAGCGGGCCTGGATGTCGTTGACGACCGGTCGGCCGGTGGAGAACGTGTAGCGCGCGATCCAGTGGGCGGTGCCGGTCTCCTCCCCCGCCTCGTGCTCGTGGAGCTCGATCACCAGGTCGGTGGCGCGGCCGGTCAGCATCCGCCACATCGCCCCGACGTCGTCGCCCTCGAGGTCCCCGAAGGCGGGGTCGCGAAAGTGGGCGCCGGGCGCGTAGCAGGCGGTCATCGCCGCCCCGTTGCACTCGCCGAAGGCCGCGTACAAGCGCTCGATCGTCGCCAGGTTGTCGGCCGCGGCCACCGGCTCAGCCTCTGGCGGGGAGCTCGCCCGCGATCACGTAGCGAAGGACGTCGACGACCTGCTCGGCCTCGCGGGCGGTCGCCTCGGCAGCCCGGTCGACCTCCTTGAGCGCGTGGTCGAGCTCGGGGTCGTGGAGGGTGACGATCGGCTTGCCGAGCGCAGCCGCGAAGCCGGCGTCGAAGGCCGCGTTCCACTGCCGGTACTTGTCGCCGAAGCGGACGACGACTAGGTCGGCGTGGCGGATCATCGTCTGGGTGCGGATCGCGTTGACCCCGGCGCCCTTGTGGTCGCGCCAGAAGGGGTCCCGCTCCGGCCCCAGCGTCCCGGTCCCGGCGTCGTCGGAGGCGGCGTGGTCGGTGATCGGCGCCGAGAACACCACCGGTAGCCCGGCCTCGGCAGCCCCGTCCTCGATCCGCTTCCGCCAGTCGGAATGGATCTCCCCAGAGAGATACACGTGCCAGGTGCGCTCCGTCATCACCCCGATCCTAACCACGCGTCTGCCCTGACCCGCCTATAGGACGGGCAGGGGCAGACGCGTCCAGGTTGCTACTGTAATTAACGTGAACGTAAGGAGCCGGTTCACCGGGGGCGCCGGGGTCGACGCCGACCATGAGCACTACAAGTGGTGGGCGCTCTCCTGCACCAGCCTGGGGATGCTGCTGGTCGCGACCAACTCGGGGACGCTGATCATTGCCCTGCCGGACCTCGAGCGGGCGCTCGGGACCAGCCTGCTGGAACTGGTGTGGGTGATCCTCGCCTACATGATCTCCTCGACCGTGCTGGTCCTCGCCGCCGGTCGCCTCTCGGACCTGTTCGGCCGCAAGACCGCCGTCGTAGGCGCCTTCGCGATCTTCGCCGCCGCCTCGCTCGGCGCCGGCTTCGCCGCCGACGGCACCCAATTGATCCTCTGGCGGATCGTCCAGGGGATCGGCGGCGCCTTCATCTTCGCCAACGGTCCCGCCCTGGTCACCGACGCCTTCCCGCGCGAGCAGCTCGGGCTGGCGATGGGAACGAACACGATGGTGGCGGCAATCGGGCTGGTCGTCGGCCCGGTCCTCGGCGGTGCCCTGGTCGCGATCTCCTGGCAGTGGGTCTTCTGGTTCAACGTGCCGCTGGCCCTGGCCGGGGCCCTTTGGGCGGCGCTGGTCCTCCGCGAGCTGTCCAGCCGGGACACCGTCCGCGGCCTCGACCTTGGCGGCACCCTCGCCTTCGTGGTCGGCCTGACCGGCCTCGTTTACGGAATATCGCGCGGCGGGCTCTCCGGCTGGGACGACTCGCTGGTCATCGGCAGCCTCGTCGTCGCCGCCGTCCTACTGCCGCTCTTCGTCCTCATCGAGCATCGCGGCAAGGCGCCGATGCTCGACCTCTCGATCTTCCGCAACCGCCTCTTCGCCGCCGCCACCGGCGCCGCCTTCATAAACGGCCTCTCGCGCTTCGCGTTGATGTTCATCTTCGTCTTCTACTTCCAGGGCGCCCAGGGCGACGACCCGATCACGGCCGGGATCAAACTGGCGCCGATGGCGATCGGGATGCTGGTCTCCTCCCCGCTCGCCGGGATCTGGGCCGACCGCCACGGCTCCCGCACGCTGGCGGCGATGGGGATGCTGGTGACCGCCCTGGGGCTGGCGGCGATGACGACGCTGCAGGCCGACACGGCCTACTGGGAGGGCGGCCTCTGGCTGGCCCTGGTCGGGGTCGGCTCGGGGATGTTCAACTCGCCGAACACGGCGGCGATGATGGGGACGGTGCCGACCGAGCGGCGCGGGATCGCCGCCGGGGCGCGGACGATGCTGCAGAACACCGGCGCCGTGATCTCGATCGCCTTCGTGCTGGCGATCGTCACCAACTCGATCCCCAAAGAGGTCCTCTTCGCAATCTTCTCCGGCCTCGCCACCGGCCTCTCCAGGGTTCAGCTCGACCCCTTCATCCACAACATGCACACGGCCCTCTGGGTACTGGCCGCAACCTCGGTGCTCGGCGCCGGAGTCTCGCTGCTGCGCCCGCGCGAGCACGGCGCGGCACGGTCCTGCCCGCCGGCCGAGGCGATCGAGGAGGCCATCGCCGACGAGGTTCGGGCCGTCCCATGAGCGGCGCCGGCGAGCGGGAGCTGCGGATCGGCGAGGTCGCCAGGCGGGCCGGGACGACGCCGCGGACGATCCGCTACTACGAGGAGCTGGGACTGCTGCCGACCGCGAGCGGCCGCGAGCCCGGCGCCCACCGCAGCTACGCCGAGGCCGACGTCGAGCGGCTCGCCGAGGTCCTGCGGCTGAAGGACCTGCTCGGCCTCTCGCTCGAGGAGCTGAAGGAGCTGGTCGAGGCCGAGGGCGCCCGCGCCGCCCGCCGCCGCGAGTGGGACGCCGGGGTCGAGGACACGGCCCGCCGCCACCAGATCCTCGAGGACGCGCTCGCCCACCTCGGCCGCCAGCTGGAGCTGGTGCGGCGCCGCCGCGACGAGATCGCCGCCCTCGAGGAGGAGCTTGTCGCCCGCCGCCGCAAAGTCCAGGGCCTATTGCGCGAGCTGGACCGGGCGCCGGCCGCGCGCTAGGCCACCGGAGCGCCGGCGGTCTGCTCCTCGAAGTGCTTGCTGAGCATCGTCACCTGGCCCTGGTAGTTGGAGCCGAGGTCGGCGCCGTAGAGGCGCTCGGCCGGTGCCTCCATCCATTCCAGGCCGAGCTTGCAGACCGGCTGGCGGTGCTCGACCATGAAGGAGACGTCGCGGGCACGGACCTCGAGGGCGGCGCGGCTGCCGTGCCGCTCGCCGGCCGGGTCGTAGCCGAAGCCGGGGTCGAAGAAGCCGGCGTAGTGGGTGCGGAGCTCGCCGGCGGTCGGGTCGTAGGCCATCATCTCAGCGGCGATCTGGGGCAGGATGCTGACCCCCTCGGCTGAGAGCAGCAGGTAGAAGATCTCCGGCTCGAGGACGATGCGGCCGCCCGGCTCGGGGTGGACCGGGTCCCAGTAGTCGGTCCAGCGGTAGGCGCGGACCTTGGAGAGGTCAACGGGAAGGCTGTTCTTCTTGGCCCGGTAGCCGACCACGCGGTCGGCGGGGCCGGAGAGGTCGAGGCTGAGGAAGAGCCCGTCGGCGACCGCCAGCTCGGCCGGGTCGAGCGGACGCGAGTCGAGGTAGAGCAGCGGGCTGCGCGCCTGTAGCTCGCGGATCTCGTCGTCGTCGACCCGGACGTTGCCGCGCTGCAACCGCAGCTGGTTGAGCGAGAGGCCGGTTTCGACCTGGATCGCGAAGGAGCGCGGCACCACCTCGAGGTAGAGCCTGCCGCGGTAGCCGGGGCGGATCTCGTCGAAGCGGTGCTGGCGGTCGGTGATGACCCGGGTGAAGACGTCGAGCCGCCCCGTCGAGCTCTTCGGGTTGGCCCTGGCCCGCACGTCTTCGGGCAGAGCGAGCTCCTCGATCAGCGGCACCAGGTAGGGACGGTCGCGCTCCAGCACCGCCCCGTCGCGCAGGTCGATCTTCTGAAAGGCGAGACCCTCGAGCTTCTCCTCGACGGTGGAGTCGACGTCCGGCAGGAAGGAACAGCGCAGCGCCCAGGCGAAGTCGCCGAGGCGCAGGTCGATGCTGGCCGGCTGGATCGCCTCGGGGCGGATCCGGTAGTCGCCGGAGCTGACCCACTCGTCGTCTATCGCCCGCCGGAGGGCCTGCGAGGGGAAGACGCCTGCGGTCACCCAGCAGAGACTATTCGCCGCGCCTCGCTCGCGCCTATATAAGGGGACAGGGCGAACTCGAGCACGTCGGGCAGCAACTCCTCGAGCTGTTCGGCTTCGCCGGCCAGGACCCGTCGCCCCAGCAACGAGGCGATCCCGCCGACCACGGCTTCGTCGGTCGCCGCCGGCACGGCCTCCCCGTCGGGGGCCACCGGAGCGCCGTCGCGCAGGTGAGGAACGAAGCTGTCGACGGCCGTCTGGTAACGGTCATAGACACCGGGCCCGGCGCGCAGGCCCTCGACCAGGGTGATGCTGGCCAGGGCCGGATCGGCGGCGAACTGGATCACCAGGGCGACGATCGCCTCGCGCACGCGGATCGGCCAGGGACGGTCGCCAGCGGCCGCGCAGGCGCCCGCGACCCGCTCCCGCACCCGCTCCACCGCCGCCTCGTAGGCGGCGTAGAAGCACTCGTCCTTGCTCTCGAAGTGCTTGTAAAAGTCACTCTTCGAGACCGCCGCCCGCTGGCCAATCAATGACACAGTGGTTTTTTGATACCCAACCTCGAACAGGGCTTGAGTGAGGCCCGTAATCAGCCTTTCGCGCTGATTACGGGCGACGAACTCAGGGGACAAGCCGTGGCGCCCGCGGGGTAAACGCTCCATTTACCCATATAAGTCTGCCACCGTACTGTCAGTTTCGTCGTCTCCCTACCTGGTCGGTTTTCCTACACCACGGTACGGAGAGAGGACGAAGTCGAGCAGCTCGGGCAGGAGATCGGGCGCCCGCTCGGCCTCGCCGCGGCGGATCTTCCCGTTGAGGATCCAGGCGACGCCGCCGACCAGGGAGTCCTCGATTGTCGGCGAGAGGCCGGTGTCCTCCGGCGCGTTGCGGCGCATCAGCTCGACGTAGCGTTGCTGGGCGTCGTCGTAACGAGCGCCGGAGGCTGGTGTCGCCGAGCGGGCGTCGACGACGCACATGCTGGCCTCGGCCGGGTTCTCGGCGAGATAGGCGAGCAGGGCGGTGAGGGCGGCCTCAACCCGGGCCGGCCAGTCATCATCGGCCTCGGCACAGGCCTCTTCGACCCGGGCAAGCGCGTCCTTCAGGGCGCTGTCGATTGCGGCGAGGTAGACCTCCTCCTTGCCGTCGAAGTTGTCGTAGAGGGTTTTGCGCGCGACCCCGGCCCGGCGGACGATGTCGCCGATCTTGGTCGCCTCATAGCCCTGCTCGGCGCTCAGTTCAGCGATCGCATCCATGATGCGACGGCGCTTACGCACAGCGACGAACTCCTTTGGAAGCACGGGCCGAGTCGGCTTCACCTGTGCTCCCCTGGTTGGGGGCGGGAGCATCGACCGAAGAATAACCGCGTCTCCCAAAAGAACGCGCGTGACATCGACTCTTTTGGTACCGTGAGGGGACTTTAGTTGTTTTTATATCGAGGAATGCGGGTTTCTCGGTGCCCTTTGATCGAATCCAACTCAGCAGGGAGATGCTGCGCGCGGCAGTCGGCGACGGCTGGCCAACGGCGCAGGTAGACGCGGCAGCGGAGCTGCTGGCGAACAGCGACGGGAAGTTCCCCTCCGGGGCTCGCAAGCTCCCCTCCGACCTGGTCAGCGCCGTCCAGCGCGAGCGGCTGATCGCGGCGATGCTGAAGGCTGCCGCCGAGCTGGGCTACCGGCAGGCGACGGTCCAGGACGTGATCGACCGGGCCGGGGTCTCGCGGCCGACCTTCTATGAGCACTTCTCCAACAAGGAAGACTGCTTCCTCGCCGCCTTCGACACCACGGCGGCCCGCCTGCGCGGGCGGATCGACGCCGCGGCCGAGAAGGGTGGCGCCAACTGGCGCACCCGACTGCGCCTCTCACTCGAGGAGCTCCTGCACTTCGTCGGCAGCGAACCGGAGGCGGCGCGAGCCCTGATCGTCGAGGCGCGGGCGGCGAGCGCCGAAGCCCTGCTGCGCCGCGACGACCTGCTCGATTACTTCGCCGGCTCCGTCGACGCGCTCGTCCGCGACCACCTCCCGGACGCCACCTCCCACTCCGACATCACCGCCGCTGGCGTCGTCGGCGGCGTCGAAGCCCTGCTCTACTCGCGACTGAACAAGGGTGAGCTCGACGATCTCGACTCCCTCCTCCCCTCGCTCATGTACTTCATCGTGCTGCCTTACGAAGGCCACGAAGCCGCCAGCGAAGAGCTGGCCGTGGCGCTGGGCTGAGGCGATTAGCGGCGAGGATATGCTCCGCGAATGCGGGCACCGAGGGTGGCAAGGGGGAGCTTGGGCTTCCTCTTCTTCGCCGCGGCGCTGATCGGGGTGACCGCGGCCTTCGCGCCGCGGACCTTTTACGACGACTTCCCGTTCGTCGCCAGCTGGGTCGAGCTGCTGCCTCCATACAACGAGCACCTCGTCACCGACGTCGGCGGGCTCTACCTCGGCTTCGCGGTGCTGTTCGCCTGGGCGGCGGTAACGCTCAACCGCACCTTGACCCAAGCCGTCTGCGCTGCCTGGCTCCTGACCGCGACGATCCACCTCGTCTTCCACGCCGGTCACCTCGAGGGCTTCTCGACCGCCGACGCAATTGCCGAGATCGCCTCGCTGGCGCTCCTCCTGGTGCCGCCGCCGTTGGCGGTCTGGGCGACGAAGCCGGCAGGGCCGGGGGCCTGACCTAGGCCCGAGCCGGCGGAGGCTCGTCAGCCTCCCGGCACGCCTCGAGGATGCCGCGCACGCACTCGACCTGATCGGCAAGCCCGATGACGTAGAAGCGCTCTTCGGCGCCGCGGACCTTTGCGGTACGGACCAGCCGCAGGACGTCGAGCCGAGCCAAGGTCTTGACGTGGTAGGCGACGTTGCCGAGCGGCATCCCCATCAGCGTCGCCAGCTGGGTCGAGCTGGCTGTTTCGAAGCGGCCATCTAGATATGCCCGCAGGATCCGCCGGCGCAGCGGATGGTTGAGGGCAGCAATCAGC
>CAMPIP010000025.1 GCA_946886425.1 uncultured Actinomycetes bacterium | reverse complement strand
GCCAGGGCCCGGCCTTGACCTTCTCGCGCTGCTGACGATCCGGTTCTGCGGTCGTGACCGGGGACACGGCTCCGAGCTCCTTTCCATCTCGCGGTTCCTCTGAGAGGAGGATCGCCCCGAAACCAGCCCGCGACCATGGGTCTAAATGCTCAATTGCGGAGTTGAGCTTTCGCCCCATGGCAACACCCCTACACGGCTGGGACATTGGGCTCATGCCCATCACGCTTGGAACATCCGCGATCCACGGAACCTCCGGCGAAGCCCTCATGCAAGCGATGGACCGCGCCCTCGCCGTGCTGGGCAGCGGCGTCACCGTCGCCTTGCTGATCGTCGGCATGGTGGGCTCCTGAAGCGGAGAACGCCATGTGCCCTTGCGTGTACCCTTGGGCCATGGTCGAGCGAAACCGCCGTATCAACGTAACTCTTGAGCCGGACTACGCACGGAAGCTCGCCAGCCTGGCGGAGCGCACGCATGTTCAGGAGGGGACGCTTGCTCGCTCCCTTCTCTCCAGCGCGCTTGACGAAGCCGATCCCGATGCCTCGCGGATCACTGAAATCCTCGACGGGATCCCGGGGGCCTGGGAGCGGGCGCAGGAGTCGATTGAGCAGGCTCGACTCGGCGAAACGGTGCCGCTCTCCGAGCTGTAGTCGATGCCGACGATCGAGGTCACGCGCCTGGCGCGTGACGAGCTTCGTGGGCTGATCAAGAGTCGTCAGCTTCCGGACGACACCCGGGAGCGGGTTTCGCGGGCGCTGGTCACGCTGGAGGAGTTCCCACGGGCTGGCAAGCAGCTCTCGGGCCTCTGGCGGGATTGCCGAGCGCTGATCGGACCCTGGGGTTGGCTGATCGTCGTCTACATGTACGTCGAGAGCGAGGATCGAATCGTCGTCATTGCCTTCCACGACGCGCGGACATCCGACTCCGCCATTGCTCTCGCTCGAACCTGAGCCCTAGCTCTCTGGGCCGCCACTCAGATACTCGGCGATCTCGGATATCTGGCCGGCTGGGTCGAGGGTCAGGAAGAGGGCGCCGCGGAGCTCGAGGCCGGTGGCTCGCTCGATGTTCTCGGCGGCGATGGATTGGGAGTCGGGGTCGACGAAGAGGCGGGAGCACTCCATGGTCAGGTCGGGGTATTCGCGGAGCTCGGCTTCGTAGCGGGTGCGGAGGGATTCGAGGCCGTGTAGGACGGTGGAGCCGTCGCGGAAGACGAGGTCGGTGGCGTAGAGGGAGAAGTAGGTCTCCAGGTCTCGCCGGTTCCAGGCGTCGACGTAGTTGGCGTAGAAGGCCTTCAAGCCGGCGGCGTCGAGGTCTGCCATGGCGGCCGATGGTAGTTGCGTCGGGCGAGCGAGTGCGAAGACCGCGACGCGGCTAGCCCTGCAGGGTGACGAGGCGGGGCTCGGTCAGCTCCCGGACCGCGTAGGCCGGGCCCTCGCGGGTGTTGCCGGAGTCCTTGACGCCGCCGTAGGGCATCTGGTCCGCACGGTAGGCGGGGAACTCGTTGATCATGATGCCGCCGAACTCGAGGGTCTTGGCGGCTTGGAGGGCTCTACCTAGGTCGCGGGTGAAGACGCCCGCCTGGAGGCCGAAGCGGGAGTCGTTGGCCATCGCCAGGCCCTCCTCGAAGGTCGGGAAGGTGTGGATGGTGGCCACTGGGCCGAAGGCCTCTTCGCACCAGAGCTTCGAATCTTTGGGGGCGTTGCGGAGGAGGGTTGGGGCTAGGCAGCGGTCCTCGTCGACCAGGGTGCCGCCGGTGAGGAGGTCGGCGCCGGCGGCTACGGCCTCGTCGATCCAAGACTTGACACGATCGCGGTCCGCGGGGGTGATCAGGGGGCCGACGTCAGTCGCCGGGTCGAGGGGGTCGCCGACGACGAGACGCTCGGTGTTGGCAACGAGGCGGTCGGTGAAGGGCTCGGCGATCGACTCGTGGACGAGGATGCGCTGGATCGAGATGCAGACCTGGCCGGCGTGGGCGAAGGCGTGGAGCTTGGCCTTGTCGGCCGCTTGCTCCCAGTCGCCGTCGTCGTTGACGACGAGCGGGGCGTTGGAGCCGAGCTCGAGGTTGACCTTCTTCTCGGGCGCCCGGCTGCGGATCCCCCACCCCACCTTGGCCGAGCCGGTGAAGGTGATCGCCCGCACCAGAGGGTGCTCGACGAGGGCGTTGCCGACTTCCTCCCCCGGTCCCGGGACGACGTTGAGCCAGCCGTCGGGAAGGCCCGCGTCGACGAGTATCTCGGCCAGCTTCAGGGCCGAGAGCGGGGTCTGTCCGGCCGGCTTCAGGACCACGGCGTTGCCGGCCGCGATCGCCGGGCCGAGCTTGTGGGCGACCAGGTTGAGCGGGAAGTTGAAGGGGCTGATCGCGGCAACGACTCCGTACGGCACCCGGAGGATCACGCCGAGCTTGCCCTCGCCCGCCGGCGAGGCGTCCATCGGCACCGTGCTGCCGGTCAGCTTGCGGGCCTCGACCGCGGAGAAAGCGAGGGTGCCGGCGCAGCGCTCGGCCTCGAGCGTGGCGGTCTTGACCGGCTTGCCGGCCTCGGCGGCGATCGTCAGGGCCAGCTCCTCGACCCGCTCGGCCGCCAGCGCCGCGGCGCGGTCGAGGACCGCCGCCCGCTCGTGCTGGGGGAAGCCGCCGCGCTCGAAGGCCACGTGGGCGGAGCGCACGGCGCGGTCGGCCAGGGCCGCGTCGGCCCGGGCGACCCGGCCGATCGGGGTCTGGTCATAAGGGCTGCGGACCTCGTCCCACTCCCCCGTCTCGACCCACTCCCCGGCGACGAGCAGCTCGTGGTCGGTGGCCTGGAGGAACCCGGTCGCCATCAGGCGGCGACCCCGGCCGCGTCGAGCCCGAGCGCCTCGGCGGGCGGCACCCACTCCAGCCCTTGGTCGCGGGCGACCGGCTCGTGGGTGACGGCGCCGGCGGCGACGTTGAGGCCGGCGGCGAGCCCCGGGTCGGTCGCCAGCGCCGCCTTCGGGCCCTCGTCGGCGAGCCGCAGGAGGTACGGCATCGTCGCGTTGGTGAGCGCGTAGGTGGAGGTGACCGGGACCGCTCCCGGCATGTTGGCGACGCAGTAGTGGACGATCCCGTCGACCTCGTAGGTCGGCTCGGAGTGGGTGGTCGGGCGCGAGGTCTCGAAGCAACCGCCCTGGTCGATCGAGACGTCGACCAGCACCGCCCGCTCCTTCAGCAGGCCGAGCTGCTCGCGCCGGACGACGTGCGGCGCCCGCGCCCCCTTGACCAGCACGGCGCCGATCACGAGGTCCATCTCCGGCAGCCGCTGCTCGATCTCCAGGGTCGAGGCGTAACAGGTGGAGACGCGGCCGTCGAAGACGGTGTCGAGCTCGCGCAGGCGGTCCAGCGAGCGGTCGTAGACGAAGACGTCGGCGCCGAGCCCGAGCGCCACCTTGGCCGCGTTCTGGCCGACCACGCCGCCGCCGATCACCATCACCCGGCCGGCCGCCACACCCGGGACGCCGCCGAGCAGCAGGCCGCGGCCGCCGATCGGCCGCTCCAGCACGAAGGCGCCGGCCTGGGCGGCGATCTTGCCGGCCACCTCGCTCATCGGCGCCAGCAGCGGCAGCCGTCCGTCCGGATCGACGACGGTCTCGTAAGCGATGCAGGTGGCGCCCGACTCGACCAGGCCGCGGGTCAGCTCCGGGGCCGGCGCCAGGTGCAGGTAGGTGAAGAGCGTCTGGCCGGGACCGAGCAGCGACAGCTCCGCCGGCTGCGGCTCCTTGACCTTGACGACGAGGTCGGCGAGCGAGTAGGCGGACGCGGCGTCGGGAACGACACGGGCGCCCTGGGCGACGTAGTCGGAGTCGGCGATAGCCGAGCCCTCCCCCGCCCCGGCCTGGACGATCACCTCGTGCCCGCGGGCGGTCAGCTCGCGGGCGCCGGCCGGGGTCAGCGCCACCCGGTACTCGTCGGCCTTGATCTCGGTCGGCACTCCGATGCGCATCGCGGTCCTTTCAGGTGCGGTCGGGGTTGGACGGGACCGGCGCCGAGACGACCGCCTCGACCGCGTCGGCGACGGCCGCGGCGAAGCCCTCGATCTGCTCCTCGCTGGAGACGAAGGGCGGCGAGAAGTGGAGCGCCCCGGGGGCCAGCATCCGGGTCAGCTGGCCGCGACGGCGGCAGGCCTCGACGACCTCGGGCAGCTCGCGACCGGCGGCGTCGAAGCGCTGGGCGTCGAGCTGGATCGCCGCGGTAAGGCCGACGATGCGGACCTCGCTGACGCCCTCGACGTCGGCGAGGCCGCCGAGCAGCCCGGGCAGCTTCGCCTCCAGCTCGCGGACCCGGCCGAACAGGCCCTCCTCCTCGAGGACGTCGAGGTTGGCGAGGGCGCCGGCGCAGGCGACGGCGTGGCCGGAGTAGGTGTAGCCGTGCTTGAGCATCTCCCCGGCGCCGGCCCGGAACGGCTCGGCGACCGCGCCCGAGGCGACGACGGCGCCGAGCGGCTGGTAGCCGGAGGTGAGCGCCTTGGCGAGGATCATCAGGTCGGGACGGACGCCGTAGCGCTCCGAGGCCGACCACTCGCCGAGCCGGCCGAGGCCGGTCACGACCTCGTCGCAGACAAGCAGCACGCCCTGCTCGCGGCAGAGCGCCGCGACCCGGCGCAGGTAGTCCTCGGGCGGCGGGAAGACGCCGCCGGCGCCGATCACCGGCTCGACGAAGAAGGCGGCGACGCGGTCGGGGCCGAGCGAGCGGATCGTCGCCTCGAGCGCCTCGACGTCGAAGGGCGGCACGTGGGCGACGCCGCCGACCAGCGTCCCCCAGCCCTCGCGGTTGCCGGCGATCCCACCCAGCGAGGTCCCGTAGGCGTGGGTGCCGTGGTAGGCGCCCTCACGGGCGATCATCGTCGTCTTCGCCGGCCGGCCGACCAGCGCGAAGTGGCGGCGGGCGATCTTGGCGGCGCTGTCGATGCTGTCGGAGCCGCCGCTGGTCAGGAAGACGCGGGCGTCGTCGACCGGGGCCCGCTCGGCGAGGCGGTCGGCGAGCTCGAGGGTGACATCGGTGGCGTAGTTGCCGAAGCAGCTGTAGGAGGAGAGCCGGGCGGCCTGCTCGCCGATCGCGGCGGCGATCCGATCGCGCCCGTAACCCACGGCGCAGTACCAGAGGGCGGCGGTGGCGTCGAAGTAACGGTTGCCGTCGGCGTCCTCGACCGTGGCGCCCTCGCCGCGGACCAGGACCAACTCCTCCGCTTCGGTCGCGGCCAGGTTCGAGAAGGGGTGCCAGAAGCGGCTCATCGCCGCCCACCCCTTCCGCGGGTCAGCTCTTGATGGTGGGTTCCTTGCTGGAGGAGGCGTCGCTCTTGGCGGTGTCTTCCTCCTCGTCGCCCGGCTCGAGCTGCTTGCCGTCGCCCTTGATGCCCTGGCCGAACTCGCGGATGCCGCTGCCCAGCGAGGAGCCCAGTTCCGGGAGCTTCTTGGCGCCGAAGAGGAGCAGGACGATCAGGACGATGATGCCGATCTCCAGGGGTCCAAAGCTCATGGTCCCCACCATAAGCCATGTACTCAGTGGATGCAAGATTCATGCGCGCAGCTCCGGCATGACCTCGTCGGCGAACAACCGCAATTGCTCCCTGGCGTCGCCGCCGCGCGGCAGCAGGACCACGGCGTCCGCCCCCGCGTCCCAGAGCCCGCGCACGGTCCCGGCGCCGCTGGCCGGGTCCCCGGCGACGGCGATCGAGCGCAGGGTCGCCTCATCCAGGTCGACGGCGCCGTCGCGTCCCAGCCCGGCCCGCTCGGCCATGTCGGGAAAGTCGCCGCTGCTCATCCAGTGCCCTACCAGCGGCTGCGCCGCCTTGACCCCGGCCGCGTCGTCGCGGTCGAGGCTCAGGTAGGAGTAGACGACGGTGCGGCCCGGCCCGCCCGAGGCGGCGGCGAGCCCGCGCGCCCAGGAGACGGCGTCGGGGGTCGCCACCTCGGGGATGACGATCCCGTCGGCGACGCGGCCGGCGAGGGCGAGGCCGCGCGGGCCGGTGGTGCCGACCAGGATCGGCGGTGCCGTCTTCGGCCGGTGCTCGAGCTCGACCTCGTTGAGCTTGACGAAGCGCCCCTGGCGATCGAGGCGCTCGCCGCGGACCAGCGAGCGGACCGCGGCGACGGTCTCCTCCAGCAGCGTCAGCCGGCCCTTCGGGCGGGCGTCGATCCGGCGCATCCAGGCGTCGACGCCGTGGCCGAAGGCGGGCATGAACCGGCCCGGGAAGAGCCGGGCGAGGGCGCCGATCTCCATCGCCGCGATCGCCGGGTTGCGGACCGGAGCGGGCAGCAGACCGACCCCGACCGCCAGCCGCTCGGTGCTGGCCAGCGCCACCGAGGACATCGTCAGGCCGCCGGTAGAGAAGCAGTCCTCGACCATCCACAGCTCGTCGTAGCCGAGCTCCTCCACCCAGCGGGCGATCTCCGGCGCCTCCTCGGGCGCCCAGCGCGGGTCCCAGCGGACCCCGATCGCCCTGCCAGTGGCCGGCACCGCTACAGCTCCCGGCCCAGCCAGTCGCGGTAGAAGGTCTCGAGGTCCGGGAGGAAGTCGTGGACCGCGGGGTAGCCCGGCGGCACCGACTCGACGTCGAGCAGCGCGAAGCTGACCGGGTCGTAGTACTCGCGGATCTCGTTCCACTCCGGGTCCGGGTGCATCTTGTCCGGGTAGACCTCGAGCATCGCCTCCTCGTCGCGGCGCACCCGCACCATCGCGCCGCGCTTCCAGTTCTTGCGGTAGTCGCCGAAGACGTGGCCGGAGTCGGACTTGATCACCCGCTCGCCGGAGGGCAGCTCGACGATGCAGAGGTGCAACCCGAAGGGCAGCAGCACCCTGTCCTCGGGGAAGGGCCAGCGGGACTGGACGATCGCCAGGTAGGTGTCGAAGCGGTCGCCGTCCTTGTAGCCGGACTGGATCTGGCGGACCTGGCTGTCGGGCAGCTCGCCGTCCAGCAGCGCCTCCAGCGTCTGCCGGTTGAGGGCCTGCTCGACCCCGGTCGGCCGCCGCTCCGGAAGCTCCGCCTCGATCTCGGTGCGGGGCTGGCGCTGCAGCTCCTCGGGATCGCGGCCGCGGAGGATCCGCTCGGAGATCTCCACCGTCGGCGTCGCCACGTCGTAGACGAAGTCGGCGTCGAGCTGCCAGAAGTCACGGTATTCCCCAGCCCACTGGGGCGAAAGTCGCATCGACTCCGCGTACATCCGCTGCACGGCCGGGTGGAAGCGCTCTGCCCCGCCCTCGGCGTGGGCGGCGATCCGCGAACGCTCCTCATCGAACCAGCGCCGGAAGGGACGAGCCGCCAGCTCGCGGTCGCGCCGCAGGTCGGCCCGGCGCTGCTCGGTCGCGGCGAGGTCGACGGCGCCGCCCTCGCCGATCACGACCCCGTAAACGGACTCGGCGAGGCGCGGGATCAGGTAGCCGCCGGCGACGTCCGCGGCCACCGAGGCCGGGTCGCGCTCGATCGGGTCGCCGATCCCGGAGCCGCCGCGCATCGGCGAGAGGTAGAGGTCGCCGTTCCGCATCTGGTTCGGCATCGTCAGGGTCCGCTGGTCGAACTCGGAGTCGCCCTCGACCAGAGACTCGATTTCGGACTCCTCCGGGTTGCCGTCGCGGACCGGGTAGGGCAAGAGACCGCCGGCCAGCTCGAACATGTTGGTGGCGCGGACGTTGTGGCGGTAGCCGGTCGCGCCCGGGTATCCGCCCCAGAGGCCGGACTGCATGGTGATCCGGCTGTTGCCGATGTTCTGGGTTTCGAAGTGCTCGGTCCCCCAGCAGAGCCGCAGGCTCTCCCAGCCGGAGCCGCCGCGGAAGCGGCCGGAGCCGGCCGTCGAGGGCTTCACCGAGGCACCCAGGTAGAGGAACGGCTCGTTGATCTCCCAGACCTCGCAGTCGCCCATGTCGCCCTGCGGGTTCCACATCGCCGCCGCGTAGTCGAGCCCGTCGGTGAACATCCGGGCGCCGCCGCCGACGCAGGAGATCGAGAAGTTGGTGATCGCCGCCTGCTGGCCGTGGTGATCGATGCCGCCGCCTTGGAAGGTGTTCGCCGACATCGCGTACGGGGCCAGCACCTCCTCGACGAAGCCGCGGGCGTTGAGGCTCTGCGAGAGCGACTTCAGGACCCCGGTGAAGCTCGGCACCAGGAAGCGCCAGGGCGAGCCGGTCGAGGCCTGCGGGTTCTGGTGGTTGGACCAGCTCCCGGGCGGGAAGTTGGTCGAGATCGTGTAGTAGGCGCCGTCGTTGATCTTGTCGTTGGCGAGCAGCGTCTGGGTCAGCAGCACCCAGAGGCCGCCCTGCATCGCCGCGGTCGTGCAGTTGGCCGAGTGGTAGCCCCAGGCGGAGGCGCCCTCGAGGTCGAGCTCGAGCCGCGCGTCCGGAGTCACCCGGACCTCCACCGGCGCGTGCATAAGCGTGTCGACGCGGGCGTGCTCGGGCATCAGCTGCTCTCCGCCGAGGGTCATCTCCGAGAAGGCCGGGGCCCGGTAGCGGCCCGGCACGGTCATCGCGTAGAGGCTGGAGCGGAAGGAGCGGCGGCCGTCCTCGATCAGCTCGGCGCAGAACTGCAGGTAGGTGTCGACGCCGACGTCCTCGATCAGCGACTCGACCTGCTGGCGGGCGAGCAGGCAGCCGGCCAGCCGGGTGCGCTCGTCGAGCGTCCAGTACTTCGGCAGCCGGGTGCCGCGGGCGGCGGCCTGGACGTGGTCCCTGAAGAGCTTGTCCGCGGCGCCGATCTTGCGGGCCGGGATGTCGATCCCGTCCTCGAAGCGGGAGATCGGGCCGAGCGGCAGGCTGCCCGGGGTGCTGGCGCCGATCTCGATCACGTGGGTGACCCCGGCGACCCAGCCGACCAGGCGGCCGTCGACGTGGATCGGCACGATCGTCTGCACGTCGGCGTTGTGGACGTCGCCGATCAGCGAGTCGTTGTTGCAGAAGACGTCGCCCGGATTGATGCCCGGGTCGTCCTCGTAGCCTTCGCGGATCATGTACTTGATCGCGTCCGACATCGTGTGGACGTGGACGATCACCCCGGTCGAGAGCGCCACCGAGTCGCCCTCCGGCGTGTAGACCGCGAAACAGAGCTCGCCGAGCTCCTTGACGATCGGGCTGGCGGAGATGTTGAGCGCCGTCTCGCGGGCGGTCACGAGGCCGCCGCGCAGCCGCGAGAAGACCTTCTCGAAGAGGATCGGCTCCTCCTCCTTCAACTCCAGCGAGTCGGTCAGACCGGCGTAGGCGCCGGTCTCGGTGAACTGGCGTTCGCGGAGGTCGAGCTGGTCGGTGAGGCGCGGCGGCGCGGCGGTGGTGGCGGCAGTCGTCATCGTCAGTCCTTTGCGTCGTGGAGGTGGAAGATGCGGTGCTGGTCCAGCTCCGCGGTTCGTCCCGGCGGCACCGCCAGGGTGGTCGAGGGCGCCTCGACGATCGCCGGGCCGACGATCGACTGACCGGCGCGGACGTCGTCCTGCTCGAAGACCGGGGTCTCGACCGGGCCGGTCGACTCCGACCACCAGACCGGCCGGGCCGCCTTCGGCTCCGGCGGTGCGTCGGTGAGGGCCTCGACCGGCAGCACCGGCTTCTCGACCGGGGCGGAGGCGACGACGGCGACCGAGGTGATCGCGTAGCCAAGCTCGGGCGAGCTGGCCCCGGCCGCGTAGATCTTCGCGTAGAGCCGCTCGAAGCGGTCGATCAGCGAGCCGATGTCGTCGGGACGGTCCTCGTTGGCGGCGACCTCGATGTCGTTGAGCTGGCCGGCGTACTGCATCCGCACCATCCGTTTCAGGGAGACCTGCTCGGGCGGGATGCCGCCGCGGACGAAGGCCTCCACCCCGCGCTCGGCGAGGACGCTCCAGGCGGCGCGGAGCTTGCCTTCGACCTCACCCTCCCGGCCGGGCACGACGGTCAGCGAGTGGGTCTGGTCGAAGCGGTAGGAGAAGTCCGCGCAGGCGCAGCCGAAGGCCGAGAACCCGGCCGCCCAGGTGGGGACGATCACGTCCGCGTAGCCGGCGCCGCGGGTGTAGCCGCCGACGTGCAGGGGGCCGCCGCCGCCGTAGCAGAAGAGCGTGTAGTCGACCGCCGAGTAGCCCTTGCCGAGGACGCGGGCGAGGGCCGCGTAGCGGAGCTGCTCCTCGAACAGGTCGACGATCCCGCAGGCCGCCTCCTCGACGCCGAGCCCGAGCGGGTCGGCGATCTGGCGCTTGACCGCATCGCGGGCCCGCTCCATGTCGAGGGTGACGGCGCCGCCGAGGAAGTACTCGGAGTTGAGCCGGCCGAGGACCAGGTTGAGGTCGGTGACCGAGACGGTCTCGATGCCGCCCTCCGGCCAGGCGGTGCCGATCCGGGCGCCGGCCGAGTCGGGGCCGATCTCGGGCCGGTTCGAGGTCGGGTCGATGCGGACGTAGGAGCCGGTCCCGGCCCCGATCGACTCGATCTCGACCATCGGCAGGTTGAGCAGGAAGCGGCCGATGTCCGGGGTCTGGCGGATCGAGACCTCGCCCTCGTTGACCAGGGCCAGGTCGAAGCTGGTGCCGCCGATGTCCGAGCAGACCGCCCGCTCGAGGCCGAGGGCGTCGGCCAGGTAGCGGGCACCGACGACGCCGCCGATCGGGCCGGAGACGAGGGTGCGGGCGAGCTCGGAGGAGTCGATCGAGATGGTGCCGCCGTGGGCCGCCATCACCCGCAGGTCGAAGCCGGCCCCGGCCTCGTTCATGGCCCGGTCGAGCTTGCCGAGCTGGTGGCGCGAGGGCTCGGCCGCGTAGGCCTCGATCAGGGTCGAGTTGAGCCGCGGGAAGTCGCCGCGCAGCGGGTACAGCCGCGAGGAGAGGAAGACCGGCACCGCGGTCCCGCGCTCGGCCTGCAGCTCGGCGACGATCTCCTCGACCCGGCGCTCGTGGGCGTCGTTGACGAAGCTCTGCAGCAGGCAGACGACGATCCCCTCGACGCCCTCGTCGAGCAGCTCGGTGGCGGCGGCGCGCACCTCGTCCTCATACAGCGGGATCGCCTCGTTGCCGAACAGGTCGAGGCGGCCGCGCACGCCCTTCATCCGCTCGCGCGGGACCAGCGGCTCGTTGTGGAAGTGGGTGGTGACGTGGAGGCGGTCGGCGTAGGTCATGCCGAGCCAGGTCTGCAGGCCGCGCTCCAGCCGCAGGTAGTCCTCGAGCCCGCCGGAGACGATGCAGCCGATCGCCAGGCCCTTGCGCTCCAGCAGCCGGTTCAGCATCGCGGTGCCGGAGAAGACGCCGGAGACGATCGAGGGAAAGGCCGTCTCCGCGGTCACCTCCCACTGCGCGAGTGCGTCCTCGGTCGAGGCGAGCAGGCCGCGCGACTCGTCCTCGGGGGTCGTCTGGGCCTTGCCGACGACGAAGGAACCGGACTTGTCGACCAGGAAGCTGTCGGTCATCGTGCCGCCGGCGTCGTAGGCGATCACTCGTGGCATTCGCGTAACGGATGGGTTCATGGAAACGGGTGTCCTCTCCGACACGACGGTCTCGTTGGGCCTGGTGAGGGCACTATAGCGGATTGAATACAGTGTGTACGATCCACACCGCGGACGCCTACGGGACCGCTTGCATGCAGCAAATCCATTGCGCTAGACTGCGGCGCACTATCGGCACGGCTGAGGAGGAGCTCCCCAAGATCGACCTGTCCCTGGACGGTTCCCGCGGCGACGAGCCGCTCGTCGATGCCGTCTACCACGCGCTCCGCGACGCGATTTGCGACGGTCGACTCGAGCCCAATCAGAAACTCCCGCAGATCCCACTCGCCGCCCACCTGGGGATCTCGCGGACGCCGGTCCGCGACGCCCTGCAGCGGCTCGCTCAGGAGGGCCTGGTCCGGGCCGTCTCCTTCCGCGGCTTCGTGGTCAGCGAGTTCTCCGCCCGCGAGGTGATCGACGTCTACCAGGTGCGCCTCGCCCTCGAACCGCTGGCGGTCGGCGAGGCCCTCCCCCACTACTCGCGGATGGACCTCGCCAAGCTCGGCGACATCTGCGACCGCACGGAGGCCACCGACGTCTCCCAGGTCGACGAGCTCTACTCGCTCAACGGCGACTTCCACCGCACCCTGGTCGAGCCCTGCCCGAACCGGGTCGCGGTGCGGATGCTGACCCAACTCTGGCAGCAGCCCTCCTCGCTGCGGATGTTCCACGCCCAGGCCGCCCTCGGCACGGCGATGAAGGACAGCGTCGCCGGCCACCGCGACATCCTCGCCGCGATCGAGGAGAGCGACCACGACCTCGCGATCGCCCGCGTCTCCGAGCACATCCGCGGCGCCCAGCAGGAAACCATCGTCGCCCTCGGCGAGCACGCCTGAGCGCGACCGCACGGTCCGTTCAGTCACCGTCGCGCCTCCCCTCCCGCTCGCCCAGGACCTCGTCGGTGTGCTCGCCGAGGTGGGGCGCGACCTCGCCGACCCGCAGCGGCGTGCGGGTCATCGTGAAGGGGTTGCCGAGCGCCCAGACCCGGCCGGCGCTGGCGTGCCGCTGCTCGACGATCGCGCCGGTTTCGGTCAGGTGCGGATCGGTGAAGACCTCCTCGACGTCGACCACCGGGCCACAGGGGACGCCGCGCTCGGTCAGGACCTCGAGCCAGTGCTCGACCGGGCGGGCCGCGAAGGTCTCGCTCAACTCCGCGTTGAGGGCCTCACCGTGCTCGACCCGCGAGGGGTTGGTCGCGAAGCGCTCCTCGGCGGCCAGGTCGGGCCGCTCCAGCGCCTCGCAGAGGCGGACGAAGTTGCGATCGGTGGCGACGGCGAGGGTGAACCAGCCGTCGGCGGCCTCGTAGGCGCCGTAGGGGGCGACGTCGCCCTGGGCGGAGACCTCGACCTGCTCGGCGGCGGTGACCATCCGGTAGGCCTGCCCGTAGAGGATCGCCCGGAAGAGGTCGGCCTGGACCAGCTGCCCCTCGCCGCTGCGCTCGCGCTCATACAGCGCCGCGAGGATCGCCTGGGTCGCCAGCGAGGCGGCGAAGGTGTCGGCGATCGTCACCACCATCAGCTCCGGGCCGCGGGCGCCGCCCTGGCGGGTCATCACCCCCGACATCCCCTGCAGGATCAGGTCGAAAGCGGGCCGCTCGCGGTAGCGGCCGCGGGGATCGAATCCGGTCACCGAGCAGTAGACGAGGCGGGAATTGCCCTCGCTCAACGTCCCGAAGTCGATCCCCAGCCGCTCCGTCACTCCTGGCCGGAAGTTCTCGACGACGACGTCGGCGTCGCGGGCCAGCTCCTGGGCGTGGCGGCGTCCCTCCTCCTCTTTGAGGTCGAGGACGACGCTGCGCTTGCCGCGGCCGAGCGCCATGTAGTTCATCCCCTCCCCGCCGAGGAAGGGCGGGCCGAAGTGGCGCGCCTCGTCGCCGCCGGGCGACTCGACCTTGATCACGTCGGCGCCGAGGTCGGCCAGGGTCATGCTCGCCAGCGGCCCGGCGAAGAGCCGCGAGAAGTCGAGCACGCGGATGCCGTCGAGCGGCCCCGCCGCCTCTGGACGGGCGGGCGGCCGCGGCTGTCCGCGCTCGGCGGCGCTCACGCCGCTGCTCCCACGCCGCTGGCCTCGCGGACGAGCCAGTCGTAGACGAGCCGGTGGGTGGGCGCCCGGTCGAGCCCCAGCTCCGGGTGCCAGATCACCCCGAACAGGCGCTGGTCGCGGTTCTCGACCGCCTCGACGGCACCGTCGTCGGCAAGCACCGAGGCGAAGAGGCCGGCGCCGATCACGTCCGGGGCCTGGTGGTGGACGCAGGTCGCCTCGACCTCGCGGGCCCCGAAGACGTCGTGGGCGAGCGTGTCGGGACGGACCTTGACCTGGTGGACGCGGACGTTGCCGAGCGCGTCGACCTGGACGTCGCTGGCGTCGGGATGGTGGACGCCGTTGCGCAGGGTGCCGCCCTGGGCGACGTTGATCAGCTCCATGCCGCGGCAGATGCCGAGCACCGGCAGCCCCCGTTCGACCGCGCCCTCGAGCAGGGCCAGCTCGAAGGCGTCGCGAACCGGGTCGGCATCGAGGGCGTCCCCGGGGTCGCCTCCGTAGAGGGCCGGCGAGAGGTCGCAGCCGCCCGGCAGCAGCAGGCCGTCGATCGCGCTCAGGGCCGCGTCGGCGACCGCCTCGACCTCGCGTTCCACCGAGGGGAAGACGAACGGGAGGCCGCCCGATTGGACCACCGCGTCGACGTAGGCGCGGCCGACGTAGTGGGAGAGGAGCTTGCCCTCGGTGACCGGGACGCCGCCGCGGCCGCTGGAGACGCCGATCCGCGGGCGCCTTCCCGAGTCGATTGTGTTTTGTGTATTCAATCGTTCGTCCATCTCGATCCCAGTCCTCTCGCTTGCGCAGTTCTCAGGCGCGCGCCGCCAGCTCGGTGCGCAGGCCGCGCGCCATCTCCTCGACCGAGTCGCAGGGGTTGATGCCCTCGGCCCTCAGCATCGGCCGCACGTCGGTGGCCTCCCCCTCCTCGAGGTCCTCGTTGAGCCGGCCGCCCAGGTAGACCGCCGGGCTGACGCCGCGCCGCTCGAGCTCCTCGCGCAGCTGCCGGCCCAGGCTCAACGCCATCCCGTTGTAGGTGGAGACCGCGACCGCGTCGGCGGCGGTCTCGACGCTGACCTTGGCGATCTCGGGGCTGTGGACGCTGGTCCCCAGCGGGATCACCTTCGCCCCGCAGGCTTCGAGCGCTTCGACGAGGACGAAGAGGCCGTACTCGTGGATGTCGGCGGAGGCGGCGACGACGCTGATCCCGCTCAGGTCGGGCAGCTCGCCGTCGCGGCGGAGGCCGCGCAGGACCTGGTCCTTGGCGGCCAGCAGCCGCACCAGGGTGTCGGTCGGCTCGACCGGCGCGAAGCCGCGCGGGTAGCTGGCGTCCGGCTCACCGGCGTTGAACAGCTCCTCGATCGTCGAGGCGCCGAGCCGGCGCGTCGCCAGCAGCAGCTGCAGGGGATCCTTGGTGTCGACGCCGATCTCGGCGAGGCCGCGCAGGAGGTTGTCGAGGAAGCGGCGGCCGCCGGCGACGATCCGGTCGCGCATCTCGTAGATCGGCGCCCAGTCCACGATCCCCGGACAGGCCCGGGCCCGCGCCTCGGCCTCGCTGGCGATCACCAGCGATTCGATCAGCTCCTCGACGGTGGGGATTCGCGAGGCCTCCGAGACCGGGGTCGCGTGCACGGCGCCGCCCGTCGGGTGCTTGAGCTCGCGGGCGATCGTGTACATCACGTCGGTGGCGACGATCACCGCGTTGCGGTCGAAGTCGTCCTCGACCCCGAAGGAGTTGGTGTCGCCATGGGTGAAGGAGGGCGGCACCCGGTTGACGTTGATCGCGTCCATTGCGAGACCGTGGGCCTGCTTGCGGAGCGGGTCGGCGAAGGTCGAGCCGAAGCTCTGCGAGTGGGCGGCGCCGATCAGGTCTTCGGCGACGTAGCGGTGGAACATGCACCAGCCGAGCGAGGTGGCGAGGTCGTGGAAGGAGGCGCAGAAGCCGTCCTCGACGTAGGACTCCAGGACCACCCCGTCCTCGCGCTTGGCGGCGATCATCGCCACCGCCTGCACGCACTCGGCCATCTGGGCGGCGTCGTCGTCCCAGAGCGGGTAGCCGTACTGGTGCTGGGCGAGACTGCCGATGTAGCCGAACCCGGCCCGCAGCAGCGCCTCGGTGTTGACCGTCGCGGCGGGGCTGCCGACGTTGTGGTCGTTCCAGATCGGCATCACCGGGGTGTCGCGGGCGGCGCCGGTCCAGTCCTCTTCGGTGTACATCATGATCCCGGTCTCGGCCAGCGCCTGCTCGCGCAGCCCCGGCGGCAGGCCCATCCGGCGGTCGGGGATCAGCGAGACGCGGTCGAGCGTGAAGTGGCGCTTCTTGCCGGCGGCGACGATCTCGTCGAGGGCGGCGCGGGTCTCGTCCCAGGTTTTGTAGCCGAGGTTGATGTAGGTCGTGATCGTGCCGTCGGCGCGGCAGCGTTCCTTGTACTCGCGGTCGCTCTTCACCCCGTGCATCTCGACGTAGCGGGCGCGGCCGACCGGGATCCCGGCGGCGCGCTCCTTGGCGGCGCGGACCAGCTCGCGCCCGTCGGGCAGATCGGCCGGAATCAGCTGCTCGAGATCAGGGTGCGACGTTGACATCTTCCTCCTCCTCGTCGTGCTTCTCGGCGCCCTCGAAGTAGGCGCCGACCTCGGCCGCCAACAAGGCGCGGGCGGCGGCCGGGTCGGCGCTGGCCAGCAGACCCGCCGCGGCAAGGGTGCCGTGACGATCGATGCCGACCTGAGCTCGCCGGGGGAGCAGGCGCTCCTCGCGCCCCTGGTGGGCGAGCTCAAGACTGTCCTCCAGTTCGGCGGGCTCCATGCCCTGCAGCACGCCTCCCGTCCCGACCAGGACCGGGACCTCGCTGAGGTCGCGGCCGTCGTTGCGCAGCACCGCCCCGTCCGGTTCGAGGCTGACCCGCCGGCAGCCGGCGTGGCGCCGCAGCGCCACCGCGATCGCGAGCCGCGCCAGCAGGCGGTCGGTCGTGCGCTCCTCGTCGTCATCCGGCAGGAAGCCCGGATCCGCCGCCCGGCGCTCGGCAGCCTCGGCGAGCGCTGCAAGGTCCGGGGGTGCGGTCGAGCTTTGTGTCGCTATGCGGAACAAAAGACGACCGCGCTCCAGCAGACCCTCGTCTTCGGCGGCGGCGACGATGCCGGGGGCGTTCCAGCGCATGCCGAGGTCGCCCTCGACGGTGCGGGCCGCCGGGGCCTGCGGCAGCAGCGGGCGCTTGTAGCCGGGGCGTTCCGGTTCGGGGGCCCAGGAGTGGACGTCGGTGGTGGCGCCGCCGATGTCGACGACGAGGACGCCGCCGGGGGTCCCCTCCTCGGCGAGGACCTCGGCGAGGACTTCGACGCCGCGCAGGGCCGCGTCGGGGGTCGCCATCCGCACCAGGCGTTCGAGGGTCGCGGCGGAACCGCCGAGCTTGCCGCCGATCACATGGCTGATGAACAGCTCGCGCACCAGC
The DNA here is from genome assembly GCA_946886425.1 of uncultured Actinomycetes bacterium. The sequence goes on along the minus strand of CAMPIP010000025.1, from coordinate 2,057 downwards.
TCCCGGGCCGGGCCCGCGGCCAGCTCGCCGATCGCCGGCATCACGTTGGGGGCGCGGGCGACGTGGGCGCCGGCCGCGGCGAGGACCGCCTCGGCCTCCGCCTGCGCCTCGACGTTGCCGGCCAGGACCACCGGCACGGTCGGCTCCGCCCCGGCGAGGGCGCGGGCGCTGGCAAACAGGCTCTCGCGGTCGCCGCCGTCGGTGCCGCCGGTGAGCAGGACGATGTCGGGTTCCTCGGCCAAGAGCCGCCTCGCGGCGGCGGCGTCGTCGAGGCCGCCGCTGAGGACGCCGAGGACGCGGGCGCCGGCGCCGAGCGCGGCCTGGCGGGCGGCCTCGGCGGTGAGGTCCTCGACCAGGCCGACGACGCCCATCCGCAGGCCGCCGCCGGCGCTCGAGCAGGCGACCACCTGGTCGAGGCCGAGCCGGTGGCCCTGCCCGGCGAGCTCCGCGAGCGCCGCCTCGAGGCCGCGCACGACGTCGTCCTCGACGGTGGTGCGGTGCTGGGCGGCGGCGAGGAGTCGGCCGCCGCCGTCCACCGCCCTCACCTTGGTGAAGGTGCTGCCGAAGTCGACCAGGGCGGTGACGCTCATCGCAGCGGCACCTCCGCGTAGCGCTCGCGCTCCCAGTCGCTGGAGGAGAGGATCGCCAGCTCGACCTCGGGCTCGAGCACCGCCAGGTAGGCGCCGAGCAGCTCGGCCGGCAGCAGGCGCGCCGCCAGATCGCTGTCGCGGAGCCGCTCGTAGGCCTCGACGAAGGTGCGCGGCAGGGCCGGCAGATCGGCCTGCTCGTAGGCGTTGCCGCTGACCGCCGGCGGCGGCTCGGCGTCACGGGCGATCCCGTCAAGCCCGGCCAGGACCTGGGCGCCCATCGTCAGGTAGAGGTTGCAGTCGGCGCCGCCGTCGCGGTGCTCGATCCGGGTCCCCCCTTCGCCGCCGAGCACCGCCCGCACCGCGGTGGTGCGGTTGTCGGTCGCCCAGGCGGCGACAGTCGGGGCGAAGGAGCCGTCGGCGCGGCGGTGGAACCCGTTCGGGGTCGGGGAGCCGAGCAGGGCCAGCTCCGGGACCGACTCGAGCAGGCCGGCGAGGTAGGCGCGGCCGGCCTCGCTGAGCTCCTCGGGCGGCGCGAAGAAGAGGTTCCGGCCCTCCTTCCAGAGGCTCTGGTGGACGTGGATGCCGCTGCTCGACTGGTCGGTCCACGGTTTCGACATGTAGGTCGCGTCGAGCCCGTGGCGGCGCGCCAGCACCCCGGTGAAGAGCCGCGCCAGGTTCGCCTGGTCGGCGGCGGCGAGCAGGTCGGCGTGGGCGATGTTGACCTCGAACTGGCCGCCCCCGTACTCGGGATTGGAGGCCTCGACGCCGATCGCCATCGCCCGCATCTCGTTGCGGAAGGCGGTGACGATCGGCTCCGCCTCGACCCGCGAGAGGCTGTAGTTGTCGACCTGGTCGTAGACGGCCCGCCCGGTCGCCGGGTCGACGAGGTAGAACTCGAGCTCGACCGCCGCCTCGATCGTCAGGCCTTCGGTCGCGGCGCCCTCGGCGACTCCCCGCAGGAAGCTGCGCACGCAGCGCGGGCTCGGGGCCCCGTCCTCGTAGAGGTCGGCGACGCAGACGCTCACCCCCGGGTCCCAGGGCAGCGACCGCTCGCTGGAGAAGTCAGGGCGCAGCTCGACCTCGCCGGCGCCGTTGCCGTTCGCGGTGCCGCCGAAGCCGCCGGAAACCCGCGCCGCCGGCACCTCGACAGGGCCGCTCTCGCAGGCCTCGCGGGTCGTGCGGACGACGTGGGCGCGGCCGACGAGGTCGGTCCAGACTAGGTCGAGCCAACGCTCGTCCATCAGCCGGCGCTCCAGTAGCGGGAGAGCTCCCAGTCGGTGACGGCGGCGGCGAACAGCGCCGCCTCGTGGCGCTGCAGCGGCACCGCGTTGTCAACGAACTCCTCGCCGAGCCAGTCGCGCGCCCAGTCGCATCGCTCGAGCAGGGTCGCGGCGCCGTCCAGCCCCTCGGGCTGGGCCAGCTCGGCGTCGCCATCAGCGCCTTCCAGGGTCGCGCCGACCGCGGCAC
>CAMPIP010000024.1 GCA_946886425.1 uncultured Actinomycetes bacterium | reverse complement strand
CCACACCAAGCTCGCCGAACTCAAGTCCCAGCTCGGCCTCTGAGCCGCGGTCCCCGTCGCCCGAGGCAATCGGCAGCGGCGCTAGCCGGCGGCGGCTTCGTCGGCGACGATCGTCATCGCCTCGTTCTTCACGCGGCCGGCGGGGATCGATTCGTCGCCGGCGAGAAGCTTGGCGAGGGCGTCGCGCTTCTCGGCGCCGGTGACCAGCCAGAGGACCTGGCGGGCGTCGTCGATCGCCGGGTAGGTGAGGGTCATCCGGTGGTGGCCCTGGTAGGCGGTCTCGGTGATCGCGACGCGGCGGTCGCTTACCTCGAGGACCGGGTCGCCGGGGACCAGGGAGGCGGCGTGGCCGTCGGGGCCGAGGCCGAGGTGGACGAGGTCGAGGCGCTCCGGCAGCGAGGTTTCATAGTCGCGGGCGGCGGCCTCGAGGTCGCGCTGGGTGACCGGCATCGGCCGCAGGGTCGACTGGTGGTCCATCGAGAGGCCAAGCACCATGTGGGTGAGGTTGCGGTCCTCGCTGCCGGGCGAGGCGATCCGCTCGTCGACCTGGAACAGCTCGGTCGCCTCCCAGGGCATCTCCTCGAGCTCGCCGAGGATCGCCAGCATCGCCCACGGCGAGCGGCCCCCGCTCATCGCGAAGCCGAAGGGCCCGCGCGCCGCGGCCGCCTCGCGGCCGGCAGCGGCGATCAGCTCGGCGGCCCGGCGCGCCGCCGCGCGCTCGTCAGCGACCACCTCCAGCCGGGGCGCCACGTTCCCGCCCTAGCTCGACTTCTCGTCGTGGCCGCCGAACTGTTTGCGCATCGCCGACAGGACTTTGTCGCCGAAGTCGCCGAGGCCGCGCGAAGAGAAGCGCTCGTAGAGGGCGGCGGTGAGGACCGGGGCCGGGACGCCCTCGTCGATCGCCGCGATCGACGTCCAGCGACCCTCGCCGGAGTCGGAAACGCGGCCGGCGAAGTCGGCCAGGTCGGGAGATTCCTGCAGCGCCGCAGCGGTCAGGTCTAGAAGCCAGGAGCCGACAACGCTGCCCCGTCGCCAGACCTCGGCGATCTCCGGGATGTCGAGGTCGTACTGGTAGTACTCGGGCTGCTCCATCGGCGCCGTCTCGGCGTCGGCCTCGCGCTTGACCTTGCCGGCGTCGGCGTTCTCGAGGATGTTCAGGCCCTCGGCGTAGGCGGCCATGATCCCGTACTCGATCCCGTTGTGGACCATCTTCACGAAGTGGCCGGCCCCGTTCGGGCCGCAGTGCAGGTAGCCGTTCTCCGACGGCGAGGGATCGCCCTCGCGCCCCGGCGTGCGCTCCGCGGAGGCGACGCCCGGCGCCAGCGAGGCGAAGATCGGGTCGAGCCGCTCGACCGCCCCGTCGGGGCCGCCGATCATCAGGCAGTAGCCGCGCTCGAGGCCCCAGACGCCGCCGCTGGTCCCGCAGTCGACGAAGTCGATTCCCTGCTCGCGCAGCAGCGCCGCCCGGCGGATGTCGTCGTGGTAGTAGGAGTTGCCGCCGTCGACGATCGCGTCGCCCGGCTCGAGCTCCGCCGCCACGTCCTTGACCGTCTGCTCGGTGATCTCTCCGGCCGGCACCATCACCCAGACGGTTCGCGGCGCGCTCAACTTCGCGGCCAGGTCGGCCAGCGAGGAGGCGCCGGTCGCGCCCTCCCCCTCCAGGGTCTTCACCGCCTCGGGGTTGACGTCGAAGGCGACGATCTCATGACCGTCGCGCATCAGCCTCCGCGCCATGTTGGCGCCCATCCGCCCGAGTCCCACAAGTCCCAGTTGCATGGTTCGTGATCCTACGTGCTGGGGTAGCCTGGCGGACGCATGGGCGGAAGCGATCACACCGAGACCGCGGCGGACACCCTCGTCATCTTCGGGATCACCGGCGATCTGGCGAAGAAAATGACCTTCCGGGCGCTCTACCGGCTCGAGGCCGGCGGCAAGCTCGAATCCCCGATCGTCGGCGTCGCGATCGACGACTGGACGGTCGAGCAGCTGCGCGACCACGGCCGCGAGGCGATTGCCTCGACCGTCGCCGAGGTCGACGAAGCGGTGATCGAGCGCCTGCTGAAGCGGATCTCCTACGTGCAGGGCGACTATGCCGATGCCGACACGTTCAAGCGCCTCGGCGAGGCGATCGAGGGCGTCAAGCACCCGGTCTTCTACCTGGAGATCCCGCCCTCGCTGTTCGCCACCGTCGTCCACGGCCTCGCCGACGCCGGACTCACCGCCAACGCCCACGTGGTGATCGAGAAGCCGTTCGGTCACGACCTCGAATCGGCCCGCGCCCTCAACCGCGAACTCTGCGACGTGCTGCGCGAGGACCAGATCCTCCGCATCGACCATTACCTCGGCAAGGAGCCGGTGATGGACATCACCTACCTGCGCTTCGTCAACTCGCTGCTGGAGCCGGTCTGGAACCGCGAGCACGTCTCCCACGTGCAGATGACGATCGCCGAGGACTTCGGGGTCGACGACCGCGGCCGCTTCTACGACGCGGTCGGGGCGATGCGGGACGTGATCCAGAACCACGCCCTGCAGGTGCTGGCCCTGGTCGGGATGGGACCGCCGACCGGCAACCACCACGACTCGATCCGCGACAAGAAGCTCGAATTCTTCAAAGCTATGCGGGCGGCCGACCCGAAGCGCTACGTGCGCGGCCAGTACGAGGGCTACCTCGACGTCAAGGACGTCGCCCCGGACTCGACCACCGAGACCTTCGCCGCGGTCGAGCTCGAGGTCGACAACTGGCGCTGGAGCGGCGTCCCCTTCTTCATCCGCGCCGGCAAGCGCATGCCCGCCAAGGCGAGCGAGGTGACGGTCGTCTTCAAGCGGCCGCCGCAGCTGGGGATCGGACACGGCCGCACCCCGGAACCGAACAAGATGACGGTGCGGATCGAGCCGGAGCCGGGCTCGCGGATGCGCCTCTACGCCAAGAAGGCCGGCGAGGAGGCCTTCGAGCCCGCCGACCTCGAGGTGCTCTTCGAGAAGACCCCGGGCGAGGACCCCGAGCCCTACGAGCGCCTGCTCGGCGACGCGATCGCCGGCCGCCACCAGCTCTTCACCCGCCAGGACACCGTCGAAGAGACCTGGCGCGTGGTCCAGCCGCTGCTGGACGAACCGGGCCCGGTGCACACATACGAGCCCGGGACCTGGGGGCCGAAGGAGGCGGGCGAGCTGACCCGGGGCATCACCCAGTGGTCGGAGCCGTGGCTTCCGGAGCCGGCCGGCAGCGACGTGCTCGGCTTTTAACCCGAAACTCCGGGACGATCGCGACCGGCCGCCGGGTCGCCCCATAGCCTGGGCGGGTGACCGCCGACGCCGGAGCAAGGGCCGACGCGCTTCTCGAGGAGCTCGGCTTCCAGGCCTGGCGGCCGGGGCAGCGCGAGGCCGTCGTCGCCGCCCTGGAGGGCCGCGACTCGCTGATCGTGATGCCGACCGGCGGCGGCAAGAGCCTCTGTTACCAGCTGCCCGGCCTGGCGACCGAGGACCTGACGATCGTCGTCTCGCCGCTGATCGCGCTGATGCGGGACCAGTGGCTGCGGCTGACCAACGCCGGGCACCCGGTGGCGATGATCGCCTCGGGGATGGAAGCGGAGACGGCGCGCCGGGAAATGGGCCGGGTGCGCGGCGGTGAGGCCCGGATCGTCTACTGCTCGCCGGAGCGGTTCGGCTCGGAATTCTTCCTCGACGCGATCTCGCGGCGGCGGATCGACCTGATGGCCGTCGACGAGGCGCACTGCGTCTCCGAGTGGGGGCACGACTTCCGGCCCGACTACCTGCGGCTGCCGGAGATCGCCGAGCGGCTGGGCCGGCCGACGGTGATGGCCTGCACGGCGACGGCGACCAAGGCGGTGGCGGCGGAGATCGTCCGCCGCTTCGAGATGCGGGCGCCGCTGCAGGTGCGCTCCGGGTTCGACCGTCCCAACCTCTCCTTCGACGTGGTGGCGCTGGAAGGCAAGGGCTCGATGGCGCGGCGCCTGGCGCTGCTGGAGACCGGCCTTGCCGACCCCGCCAACCGGCCGGCGATCGTCTACTGCGGGACCCGCCGCGACACCGACGAACTCGCCCAGACTCTGCGCGGTACCGGGCTGCGGGCGCTCGCTTACCACGCCGGGATGACCCCGGAGGGCCGCAGCGAGGTTCAGCGCCGCTTCATGGCCGACGAGACCGAGGTGATCGTCGCCACCAACGCCTTCGGGATGGGCGTCGACAAAGCCGACGTGCGCTCGGTCTGGCACACGACGATCCCGACCAGCGTTGAGGCCTACTACCAGGAGGCCGGCCGCGGCGGACGCGACGGCCGGCCGGCGCGGGCGGTGCTGCTGGCGACGAAGGCCGACCTCGGCCGCCTGCTGCGCTTCAACGAACAGCGCAAGGGCGACCCCGAGCTGGCGATCGCCTACGAGCGCGGCTGGCGCGACTACAAGGCGATCAAAGCCTTCATCTACTCCGACAACTGCCGGCGCCGCTCGCTGCTCGACCACTTCGGCGACAGCGAGGCGGGGGCGCCGGTGGAGCGCTGCTGCGACGTCTGCGACCAGCTCGCCTGGCTGCCCGACCCGGAGACGGTCGCGGTCCGCCAGCCGGCCCGCTCGCGCGGCGCCAGCTCGGCCGCGCCGCCGCCCGACCTCTCCCCCGCCGACGCGCCCCTCTTCGAGACCCTGAAAGCCTGGCGCCTGCGCGCCGCCGACGGCAAACCCGCCTACACGGTCGCCAGCAACAGGACCCTGCAGACGATCGCCGCGGTGCGCCCGGCCGACGCGGCGGCCCTGCAGGCGATCAGCGGCGTTGGCCCGGCCTTCATCGCCAAGTTCGCCGACGAGGTGCTGGCGATCGTCGCCGAGCATCCGCTGGCGCAGGCCGCCTGAGCAAGCGACGCGCCCTCCCGCTGGCGCGTCCCCGAGCTGCCTCCGGTCGCTAGCGCCGCGTGGTCAGCCCTTGCAGGACCACCTCGATCGGCGAGCGGTGCTTGCCGTTGCCGTTGCCTGCACCGTTGGACGACTCGCGGGCGCGCTGGAAGTCAGCGGCGAACTGGCCGGCCCGGGCGGTCGCGTCGCCGACCCGCTTCGCCGCCCTGGCGACGTCGTCGGCATCGATCTTGCGAACGCCGTGAGCGATGCCGTTGGCGAGGCCGCGGTGCCGGTGCGATTGGCGCGAGGCCAGAGCCGCGCCCCCCGCGGCGCCGGCGATAACCGCCCCGCCCGCCAGCAGCGGCACCCGGGCCTTCTTCACGGCGCGGCCAACGCTCTTGCCGGCGTCAACGGCCTTCTCCTCGGCGACCTTCGCCTTCTCCTCGACCGCCCCGACCACCTCGGCCGGTTTGCTCTGGGATTTCGGCCGGGATTTCGATTTCGTCGAGTTGCTCCGCGAGCGCGTCGACGCGTTTTGGGATTTCGCTTTCGTCGCTTTCGGTTTACGGCGTTTTCGGGCCGCCTGCTGCGACGATTTCTGTTTGGCCTGAGCCATCGCTTTCTCCTCCTTGGTTAGGCCTTTCGATCCATTTGCTTACCCGCTTGTATGCAGGCCAACCTCACGCACCATCGATGAGCCCGGCTCGGAAGCCGGTGGCCGTCGCCTGCGCGCTCGCGATCCTCGGAGTGCTCTTCGCGACGCCCGCCCTCGCCTTCACCCCCGGCCCACTCGAACCGCGCGGCAAGAAGGTCTGGTTCGGGGTCTCCGACACCGGCGATCCGGCCGATTTCGGGGCCTTCAGCACCGCCACCGACAAGCACCCGGCGCTGATCCAGAGCTTCCGGACCTGGGGGAGCGACTTCCCGGACTCGATCCGCCGCTGGCAGACCGCCCGCGCCCGCCCGGTGCTCCACATCACCACCGCCGACAACAACGACGGCCACGAGCTGATCAGCCCGCGCGGGATCGCCAAGGGCGAAGGCGACGGCTACCTGATCCGGCTCAACCGGCTTTTCGCCGAGAAGGAGATGAAGGCCTACGTGCGGCCGCTCGGCGAGCCCAACCGCTGCCTCAACGTCTACGCCTCCTACGAGTGCGACGGCAGCCTCCGCGACGCCGCCCACCGGCCGCGCTGGTACAAGCTCGCCTTCCGCCGCATCTACGTGATCGTCCACGGCGGCGGCAAGGCGAAGGCGATCGACAAACGACTTGCCCAAGCCGGCCTGCCGCCGCTGAACGCGACCGTCGGCGGCCTCCCGAAGGCGCCGATCGCGATCGTTTGGAGTCCGCTCCCGGCCGGCTCGCCGACCGTCCCGCACAACCGCCCGCGCCACTACTGGCCAGGCTCGAAGTGGGTCGACTGGGCCGGCACGGACTTCTATGCCTCCTATCCCGAATGGGGCGCCCTGACCAGCCTCTACAACCGCTACGCCAAGAAAAAGCCTTTCGCGCTGACCGAGTGGGGCGTCGAAGCCGGCGACGACCCGTCCTTCGTCAGCAAGCTCTTCGCCTGGGTCGGCAAGCACCCGCGCACGAAGATGCTCGTCTACTACCAGGACTTCGGCAGCACCAGCAGCTACCGGATCCAGAACTACTCGGCTAGCCTCGCGGTCCTCAAGGACCGCCTGCACTCGGGGCTCTTCCCGAGCTACGCGCCGGACGCGCCTCGCCTACCCCCACCACCGATCGGTGGGGTTCCAGCGCGGTGATGCTCGAGTAGCCGGTCAGGTAGATCCAGCGGCCGTCGGAGATCACCGGCGAGTAGGTGCCCTTCGGGTAGCGGAAGACGCGACGGCCGCTGCGCATCATGAAGCCGCTGGTCGTCTTGTTCGTGAACTCGGCGACGTAGACGATGTCGCCGACCGCGGAGAGCGAGCCGATCACCTGGCCGCCCGCCGAGCGGCTCCAGCGGACCCCGCCGTCCTTGGCGTTGAGCGCGTAGACGTTGCCGTCGAAGGAGCCGATGTAGACGGTCGGGGCGCTGTGGCGGGTGCTGGTCACGGTCGGGCCCGAGTAGGCGTAGCCGCCGGTCGAGTAGCTCCAGGCGAGGGTGCCGTCGCTGGTGTCGTAGCTGTAGACGCGGGCGTCGTTGTTGCCGGCGTAGACGCGGCCAAAGGCGACCGCGGGAGTCGAGTAGAAGGCTCCCGAGCCGCCGAAGCCGGGGCCGAGCGAGCCGCTCTGCCATTTCAGCTCGCCGGTCTCGGCGTCGACCGCGTTCATGTAGCCGCCGTAATCGCCCACGTAGAGCTTGCCGTCCTTGTAAGCGGGGGCCGACTTGACCGGACCGCCCAGCGCCGTCGCCCAGCGGATGTTGCCGTTGACGGTGCTGAGCGAGTAGAGGTTGCCGTTCTCGCAGCCGAAGTAGACGCTGCGGCCGATCACCAGCGGCGAGGACTCGGCCCGACCCGGCAGCGACCGTTTCCAGAGCGTCCTGCCGGTCTTGGCGTCGAGCTTGACGATGTGCCCGGGTACCAGGTTGACCACGTAGAGGCGCCCTTTCGAGTAGGTCGGCGAGGAGGCGTTGAGGCGGCCGATCCGCCGTTTCCAGATCGTCTTCCCGGTCTTCGCCTCGAGCGCATAGGCGAAGCCGCTGTTGTTGACGAAGTAGAGGCGGCCGGCGACGGAGATCGGCGGGAACTCGAGCAGCGGCCGGTCGGTGAAGCGCCAGACTTTCCGGAACGGCGGCTTGATCCCCCGCGCCGGCAGGTAGCGGGTGCGGGCCCGGTCGTAGCCGAACATCGGCCAGTTGACCGTCTTCGCCTTCGCTTTCTTCGGCGGCGGCTTCGGCGGCTTTTCGGGTTTGAAGATCGCGTCGGGGTTGTGGACGTCGCCCGGCCGCTTCAGCAGCTCGTAGCCGGCGACAGCTGCGCTGACCGCGATCGCGGCGGCGAGCAGGGCGATCGCCGGCAGCCGGTTGCGGTGCAGGAGATCGGCGGCGTCGCGCACTATCGGCGCGTCGCGGAGCCGGCGGGCCTGAGGCCCGCCCTCAGGCATTCGCGGCGGCCCTCCGCTCCGACTCCTTGGCGACGCCGCCAAGCAGCTGCCGGATGCCCTGCTTGACCGCGGCGACGACGGCGAACCCAGCGACCGGCACGGTCGGGGTCGTCCGCACCGCGTAGGCGATCCTGGTGCCGCCGCCCGCCGGGACCAGTTCGACGGTGCCGACGTGGTCGCGGACCGGCAGCCCCGAGAGCAGCTTGTAGGAGAAGCGGGTCGAGGGCTCGTAGACCAGCACTTCCTCGCGCAGCGGCGGCCCGACGGCGCTGAGGACGCGGATCGCTCCCACCCCGTTCGGGGCCGGGTTGCCCTCGCGCTCGAGCTCGGCCCGCCGCAGCGGCGTCAGCTCGGCGTAGCGCCGGTGGTCGGTGAGTACCTCGAAGACGAGCTCGGGCGGCGCCGCCACCTCGCGCTCATAACGGAAGCTGGCCATGGCGGCACAGGCTATAGATGCACTCAGGCGAGCTGCCAGCGCTGGGACTCGCCGCCGTCGACGGCGACCACCTCGCCGGCCAGGGCCATGTGGTCGAGGCAGGAGAGGACGATCTGCAGGACCCAGGCGCTGGCGGGGGTGTCGAGGTTCTCGGCGCCGAGGATGTCGGCGACGACCGCGAAGGCCGGCTTGCCGCCGTTCTCCAGCGACTCGCGGACCTTGGTGCGCAGCTCCTCGACCTGGCGCCGGGCCTCGGCGATCTTCGCATCGGGGTCGCGGAAGGGCCGCCCGTGGCCGGGCAGGACGAGGTCGACGTCGAGCGGCTCGACCCTGTCGAGGCTGCCCAGGTATTCGCCGATCGGGTCGGGCGTGTGACCGTGGTCGAAGAAGAGGACGACCCGGCCGAGCAGGTGGTCGCCGGAGATCAGCAGCTTGCGCTCGGGCTGGTGGAGGACGACGTGGGACGGCGCGTGGCCGGGGGTCTCGTGGACCTGCCAGGCGCCGTGGTCGGTGACCACCTCGACCCCCGGCAAGAGCTCGCGGTCGGGGACCTTGATCGCGTCGATCCCGGTTTCCTCGACGGTGTCGCTGCGCGCCTCGCGGTAGCGCTCCAGCGCGGCGACCGGGACGCCGCTCTGCCGCGCCACCTCGAGCCGCTGCTCGAGCGCCGCCGCCGGGTCGTCGGCGAGCAGCCGCACGTGCTCCCAGGCCGGGTGCATCCACAGCTCGCATCCGGCTTCCTCGCAGATCGGCGCCGCCAGCCCGTAGTGGTCGGTGTGGGAGTGGGTGCAGACGACCAGCTGCACGTCGTCGAGGGTGAAACCCGCCTGGGCGAGCGCGAGGTCGAGCTGCCGCAGCCGTCCCTTGCCGCCGATCCCGGTGTCGAAGAGGACGATGCCCTCGCCGGAGGCGAGCGCCCAGGCGTTGCCGTGCGGCACCCCCGGCCAGGGGAGCGGCAGGCGCAGCCGCCAGATCCCCGGCAAGACCCGCTCGGTGCGCGGCGCGTTGGCCTTGCTGCCCGCCATCGCCGGGCATCTTCTCAGGCCGGGCGCTCGAACTCCTGCATGACGCCGGCGACGGCGAAGCAGAGGGCGCCGGTCAGGGTCCCCCAGTTGGCGATGCCGACGGCGAGCTCGTCGCCGCTCGAGGGGCGCACGAAGGCGGCCACCGCGGCGACCATGAACAGCACCGAGCCGAGCTGGTTGACGACGACGATCCACCAGCCGAGGTCGGTGCGGCGGCCGCGCGGGCGGTCGTGGGCCATCTCGGTCAGGGCGAGGTGACCGGAGACGAGGAAGAGCACGCAGCCGACCACTTCCGGGGACCAGACGAGGCGATGCTCCTGGGCGATCGTCAGGTCGCCGAGCAGGGCGACGAAGAGGCTGGCCCCGAAGGAGAGGGTGCCGACGAACAGCGTCACCGCGCTCGACCAGTCGAGCCGGCCCGGCTCCAGCGACCACCAGCGCCAGGGCGGCGTGCGGAGGATGCCGTCGGGGTCGGCACCGCGCGGCGCGTTGGCGACCTGCAGCAGCGCCGCATAGGCGCCGGTGGTGAAGAAGACGCCACCGACCAGGTAGACCGCCGCCGCCAGGCGCGGCCCGCCGACGTCGCCTTGGGCCAGCCCGGCGCCGAGCGCGAACAGCGAGCCGCCGAGCACGAAGGCGGTGGCGGAGACCGCGTTGACCCGGCGCAGCCGGCTCGCGGTGGGGGCGTCGGCGCGGCCCGCCACTTCCGGGCCGCCCTCGCCGGCGACCAGCAGGCCGCGCTTGCGCAGCGCCCGCCGATCTATGCCCCGCGCCTCCATCGGCGCGGGATTCTCGCTTACGCGACGGCGAAGGAGATGGGCTCGGGGCCGGTGCGCTGGTCGGCGTGGCGAGTGTCCGAATGGCGGCGGTCGGGAACCGCGGCCGACTTACCAGTCAGGAACGACTGCGGAACTTTTCGGCCCCTATAGGGGTCGGAAAGTTCCGCAGAAATATTCTCGGCCTGGTTGCGGCTTCGCGGCCGCCCAGCACTACTAGGAGGGATTGGCGAAACCCCCGCACGCGTCCGGCGGCGGCGAACGCGGCGCGGTTCGGCGTCCTCGGTCGGCCAAATAGCTCTGCTATTCGGCCTTCCTGCGTCCTTGTCCCGCTTGGTCCGGCGCTCGCCGGCCCGCGCACCCGGGTTTCGCCGATCCCTCCTAGGAGGTCGCCAGGCCGATGGCGATCAGCGGGAAGGCGCACATGACGCCGAGGTAGGCGCCCATCGCGGCCCCGGTGGCGGCGCTGGCGGTACGCGAGCGGGTGCCGGCGACGACGCCGACGAGGAAGATGAAGGCCGCGATACCGAGGCCGAGCCAGAAGACGGGGGGCATTGCGTTCGCGAGCCTATCGAAACAGCAGGATTCAGCCGCTTCGCATCAAATGCTCCCGGCATGAACTCCACGAGCGGTAAGAACAGCAAGCTGATCCTCGCGGCCATGATCTTCGCCGTCTCGATGACCTTCATCGACCAGACGATCGTCGCGATCGCGATTCCGACGATCCAGGACGACCTCTCGCTCTCCTCGACGGGGGTGCAGTGGATCATCAACGGCTACCTGCTCTCGCTCTCGGCGCTGTTCGCCTTCGGCGGCCGCCTCGCCGACATCGCCGGCCACCGCCGCATGGTCACGATCGGCGTCGTCGTCTTCGCCACCGCCTCCGCCCTCTGCGGGGCCACCCCGACCGGCTCGCTCGACGAGCCCTGGCTGATCGTCTTCCGGATCGTCCAGGGCGCCGGCGCGGCGATCATGTTCCCGGCGGCGCTGGCGATCGTCCTCAACGCCTTCCCGGTCCGCGAGCGCGGCCGGGCGATGGCGATCTTCTTCGCGGTCGCCGGCGGCCTCACCTCGATCGGCCCGATCGCCGGCGGCTACATCACCGAGTGGAGCTGGCGCGGGATCTTCTGGATCAACATCCCGATCGCGATCATCGCCCTGATCCTCACCGCGATGGCGAAGCCGGACAACGAGAAGCACCCGGCGCCGCTCGACTACCGCGGCACGGTCCTGATCACCGGCGGCATGGGGCTCGCCGTGCTGGGCCTGCAGCAGTCGAGCGTCTGGGGCTGGAGCGCCGCCACCACCTGGATCTGCATCGCCGCCGGCCTGCTGCTGATCGCCGCCTTCGTCCGCTACGAGCTGCGGATCGCCGACAAGCACCCGCTGATGCAGATCAAGACCTTCAAGGACAAAGCCTTCGCGGTCGACAACGCGATCCTCTTCCTGCTGATGATCCCGTTCGTCCCGCTGTTCTTCTTCGCCAGCATGTACGCGCAGATCTCGCTCGGCGAAAGCGCCTCGGAAACCGGGCTCTACCTGCTGATCTTCTTCGCCGGGTTCGCGGTCGCCTCGCAGCGCGGCGGACAGATCCTCGACAAGGTCGGCGCCCGGCCGGCGATGGTGTCCGGCTGCGCGATCGCCGCGGTCGGCTTCTACCTCTGGGGCCAGTCGCTGACCGAACTCTCGGTGAGCGACCAGTGGTACTACATCGTCATCGCCGGGATCGGGGTCGGGCTGGTCTTGAGCCCGGCCAACACCGACGCCCTCAACCGGGTCCCGAAGAGCCGCTACGGCGAGGCGACCGGGATCACCCAGACGGTGCGGAACTTCGGCTCCAGCCTCGGCCTCGCCGTACTCGGCTCGATCCTGATCGTCCAGAACAGGTCGAACCTGGAGGCGACCGCGGCGGAACACGGCGTCCCCAAGGCCGCCGCCGACGAAATCGCCGACACGATCAGCCAGGGCGCCGCCAGCGCGGAAGACGCCCCCGAACACCTGCCGGCCGCCGTGCAGAAGGTCGTCGACAACATCCCCCACGACTTCGCGCTCGCTTCGCGGACCGTCTTCTACGGAATGGCGGCAGTGATGGCGGTCGCTTTCGTCGTCGCCTTGGTCGCGATGCCGAGCGGCAAAGTCGAGGAACAGGTCGAGGACGAGCCCGCCGAGCCGCCGGTAGCTCCGGTCGCCTGACGCTGGTACGTTCGCCCGGGTGAGGACCCGGCTCGGCGGTTTCGCGGCTGCACTGACGGCGATCGCGCTGCTGGTGGCGGGGGGCGCGGAGGCCGCGCCCCCGCAGCAGCAGCTGGCCGAGCGCTACGCGCCGATCGCGATGCTGCGCGAAGAGCTCGATCCTCCCTGCGAAAAGACCGCCGAGCAGTACCAGCCGACCAGCGTCGCCACCGTCCTCGGCAACCCCACCGTCGACCTGACCAGGTACGTCGACGGCGAGGGGCTCGAAGACGTCAAGCGGGCGCCGACCGCGGCCGACGTCGCCGGCCTCGGCGACGGCTACTACCTCGACCTCGAAGGCGAGGCGCTGGGCGACACCTGCGTCTACTCGCGGGCCTTCCACGAGCTGGTCGAGGACGGCAGGGCGCCGGCCGTCGCCTACGCCCACATCGCCCGCGAACCGAACCACGTCGGGTTCGTCCTGCAGTACTGGTTCTTCTGGTACTTCAACCAGTTCAACGACCTCCACGAGGCCGACTGGGAGGGCATGCAGCTCAGCTTCGGATCCGACACGGTCGAGGGAGCGCTGGGCGAAGAACCGAGCGAAATCATCCTCTTCCAGCACGCCGGCGGCGAGCGCGCCAGCTGGGAAGACCCCAAGGTCAAGAAGGAGGGGACGCACCCGATCGTCTACCCGGCGGCGGGCTCGCACGCGACCTTCTACGACTCCGCCGTCTATATAGAGAACGGCCAGCACGGCTCCGGCGTCGGCTGCGACAACACCTCCGAGCCGCTCCGCGAACTGCGGCTGCGCCCGGTCCTGCTCCCCGAAACCTCCTCCGAGCAGGGCCCGTTCAAGTGGCTCAGTTACCGCGGCCGCTGGGGCGAACGCGAAAAGGGCTTCAACAACGGGCCGACCGGGCCGGTCACCAAGACGGTCTGGCGCGAACCGTTCGCCTGGATGGCGGAGCAGCGGACCACCAGCCCGCGGCTACCGGGCGGCTCGATCGTCGGCCCGCAGGTGACCGGCGCCTTCTGCGGCGCGGTCGCCGCCGCCTCGGACCTGATCAACCTCGACGCCCAGTCGCGGCCGGCGGCGATCGCGACGATTCTCGGCATCCTGCTCCTGATCGGGCTGGTCGTCGGTTTCACCAAGTGGGGCCCGGTCGACCTCACCCAGCTGCGGGCGCGGCGCTCCTTCGGGCAGCTGGTCCGCAGCGCCCGCCAGCTCTACGGTCGCCACTGGGCGCCGATGGTCGGGGTCGGGCTGGCGGCGCTGCCGATCGTCGGCGGCGCCAACCTGCTCGCCGGGCTGCTCGGGTCCGGCAGCTCGGTCGACGACGCGGCCGGGCGCGGCGGCTTCAACCTCGCCCTCGGCGACCTCGTCGAATTCTTCGCGCGGCCGGCGGCGATGGCGGTGGTGGCCGGGGCGGTGGTCGTCTTCGTGCGCCTCCTGGTCGAGGCGAGGCCGGCCGGGTTCGGCGCCGCCTGGCGGGGGCTGGCGCCGCGCTTCTGGCGGGTCGTCGGCGCCCAGACGCTGGTCGTGCTCGGCGTCTTCCTGCTGGCGATCACGGTCGTCGGCCTGCCCTTCGCCGCCTACAAGTACGTCTCCTGGAGCTTCGTCAAACAGGAAGTGCTGTTCGGCGACAAATCGATCCGGGCGGCGCTGCGGGGCAGCTCGGAGCTTGTGCGGGGACGCTGGTGGCACACCCTGCGGGTCGCCGGCTTCCTCTTCGTGCTCAACGTCGTCGCCGGGCCGGTCCTCTCCTTCGCGCTGATCTTCACCTCCCTGCCGCTGCTCTGGATCAACCTGCTCGGGGCGCTGATCTTCTCCCTGCTGATCCCCTACACGGCCCTCGGCGAGACGCTCCTCTACTTCGACCTGCAGGCGCGGGCCGAGGCCGAGCCGGCGAAGCCGCGGCGGCGCTGGTGGCGGCGGGCGCGCCGTTCGCTGCGGCGCCCAAGCGAGCCGGCACCGGACGTCGCACCCAGCCATTAGGTTTTGCGGCGTGAAGCTGCTCGCCTTCAGCGACCTGCACCGCGACCTCGAGCAGGGGACGCGGCTGGTCGAGATGTCGGCCGAGGCCGACGTCGTGATCGGGGCCGGCGACTTCGCCTCGGTCCACGAGGGGCTCGAGGAGACGGTCGCGGCGCTGGCCGGGATCGCGGCGCCGACGGTGCTGGTCCCCGGCAACAACGAGACCATCGACGCGCTTCGCGACGCCACCCGCGAGTGGGCGGCGGCGACGGTCCTGCACGGCGAAGGGACCTCGATCGGCGGCGTCGAGTTCTACGGGCTCGGCGGCGGCATCCCGGTCACCCCCTGGGACTGGAGCTTCGACCTCGACGACGACGAAGCGGCGGGGATGCTGGCCGGCTGCCCCGAGGGCGCCGTGCTGGTCCTCCACTCGCCGCCGAAGGGCCACTGCGACAGCGCCGGCAACGACACCCACTTCGGCAGCCCGGCGCTGCTGGCGGCGATCGAGGAGAAGCGGCCGCGGCTGGCGGTCTGCGGCCACATCCACGAGTCGTGGGGCTGCGAGGGCGAAGTCGGCACGACGCCGCTCCGCAACCTCGGCCCGACCGGCACCTGGATCGAGATCTAGGCCCCTTGGAAGCCAGCGGTCCCAAGCGCGGCGGGCTGATCCTCGCGACGCTGATCTTCGTCGCCGCCGTCGCCAACTTCAACCTGGCGGTGGCGAACGTCGCCCTGCCGGAGATCGGCCAGGAATTCGGCTCCAGCCAGGTTGGCATCGACCTGATCGCGGTCGGCTACTCGCTCGGCCTGGCGGGCTCGGTTCTCTACCTCGGCGCGGTCGGCGACCGCTACGGGCGCAAGGCGCTGCTGGTGCTGGGGATGGCGCTGACGATCCCCTTCTCGCTGCTGGCAGGGTTCGCCCCCTCCGCCACCGCCCTCTTCGTCTTCCGGGTGCTCGGCGGCGTCGCCGCCGGGATGGCCTACCCGACCACGCTGGCGCTGATCACGGCGCTCTGGTCCGGCCCACAGCGGACCAAGTCGATCGCCCTCTGGTCGGCGCTCGGCGGCGGCGCCGCGGCGCTGGGCCCGCTGGTGGCCGGCGGCCTGCTCGAAGTAGCCAGCTGGAGCTGGGTCTTCCACGTCAGCGCCCCGCTGGCGGCGATCGGCCTGTTCCTCTCCTGGCGCTTCGTCCCCGCCCACGTCAACGAGACGACCGAGAAGGTCGACCACTTCGGCGGCGTCATCTCGATCGCGATGGTCGGGGCGATCGTGCTGGCGATCAACCTCGCCCCCGAACAGGGCGAGGGGAGCCTGGCGATCGGGCTCGGGGTCGCCGCCGTCCTCCTCGTCGCGATCTTCGTGCTGCGCCAGCGGCGCGCCGCCAACCCGCTCTACGACCTCAAGATCGCCTCCCGGCCGACCTTCTGGGTGGCGGCCCTGGCCGGGATCATCGTCTTCGGCTCGCTGATGGGCGTGATGTTCATCGGCCAGCAGTTCGTCCAGAACGTGCTCGGCTACACGACCCTCGGCGCCGGCGCCGCGGTCATCCCCGGCGCGCTCGGGATGATCGTCGTGGCGCCGCGCTCGGCGAGGCTGGTCGAGTCGCACGGCTCCCGCTTCACGCTGCTGCTCGGCTTCGGCTTCTGCCTGCTCGCCTTCGTGGAGATGCTGCTGCTCTGGGACGAGAACGTCAGCTACTGGGTGGTCGGGCTCGGCTACTTGCTGCTGGGAATCGGGGTCGGCTTCGCCGGCACCCCGGCCTCGCGCTCGCTGACCGGCTCGGTGCCGGTGAAGCGGGCCGGGATGGCCTCCGGCACCGCCGACCTGCAGCGCGACCTCGGCGGCGCGATCATGCAGTCGATCTTCGGCGCCCTCCTCACCGCCGGCTACGCCGCCAAGTTCAACGAACAGATCGCCGCCTCGCCGCGGGCCGAAAAAGTCAGCGAACAGGTCCAGACCGAACTCACCAAGTCCTTCTCGAGCGCCGCCAACACGGCCGAGCAGTACCCCGAATACGCGGTGCAGATCGTCGGGGCCGCCCGCAACTCCTTCCTCCAGGGCGGCGACTGGACCTACGCTGCCGGGATCGTCGCCGTGCTGCTGGGAATGTCGATCGTCTTCTTCCTCTTCCCCAAGCACCAGCGCGAGCTGGAGCTGGTCGAGGGCTACCACGCCGCCGACGCCGGATAATTCGGCCATGGCCTACCGACTGCTCCGCTCCGGCGACGCCTACTGGCGGCGCTCGAACCAGATGGCGACGCTGAATACCGACCTCGCCAAGCAGCTCGAGGCGAGCGAGCTGGGGGCGCGTCTTTGGCGTCTGGAACCGGGCCAGGCCTCGACCCGGCACAAGCACGGGAAGACCGAGGAGCTCTACCTGCTGCTGGAGGGGACCGGCCGGGTCCGAATCGGCGACGGGGAGCCGCTGACCCTGGCCCCACTCGACTCCTTCCTGGTCGAGCCGTCCACCGTCCGCCAGCTCTTCAACGACACCGACGCCGACCAGCTCTGGCTCGTCGTCGGCGCCCCCCAGGAAGCGGCAAACACGTTGGAGATGAGCGAGGTGCAGCTGCGCGAGCTCTACCCCGACGGACCGAAAGCGCTGCCGCCGGAGCTTCAGGGCGACAGTTAGCGCCGCGCAAACGAACCGGGTGTTTTTTGCGCTCGGGATAGTTAGCGGCTAGGTTTTCGACTCCGATGGGGGCGGGCAGACCGAAGCGGTGGGAAAGCCCGTTTGCGCTGGGCCTGGATGTCTGCGTCCTGCTGCTCGTCGCCGCCGCGATCGTCGCCACCGTCATCGCCCACGTCGACGATCCGCGCGAAAGCCTCTGCGAGCAGGGCGGCGAGCTGCGGACCGGGAGGCTGCTCGAACGCTCCGAGCAGATCTACGCCAGGGCCGCCGAGGAAGGCAGGACCTGCGGCAGCGAAGGCCAGCGCGAGGTGAGCCGGGAACAGAGCGAAGCGACCAAGCGCTTCTCCTCCGCCGGGATCCGCAAAGGCAGCGAACCGAACCGGGCCACCGACCTCTACATCGAAGGCTTGAGCCTGAACCCATTCGAACCGGCAGCGCGCGAAGAGCTGAGCGAGTTGCTGGAAGCGCGGATCGCCGCGAAACCGCCGGCCGAGGGGGAGCTCTGCGGCCTGGCGGAACGGCTGACCCAGGCGGGCCTACTGGCCAGCGCCGGCCCGGTCATCGCTGCGGAAGAGGCGACCAAAGGCAGGAACTGCGACGAAGCGCTGCTCACGCTCAACGCGCGCACGGCGGGCGCCGCCGCCCTCCTGCGCGAAGCCCAGGCGCTGGGCGCCGAGCCCGACCGCGGCGCCGCCCTGGCCAAGTACGCGCAGGCGCTGGAGGCCAACCCGGAACTGGGCGAAGCCCAGGCCGGGCTCGAAGGCGCGGTCGAAGAAGGCAGCAGCGCCGACGCGGTCGGTCGGCGCCTCGGCGACCTCCCCGACACGGCGAAGGACGCCCTCGCCTGGCTGGTGCCGCTGGCGATCATCCTCCTGCTGGTGGTGCTGGCGGCCCGGATCGCGATGACGCAGCTGGCGAAGCGCTGGAAGACGCCGCGGCTGTGGCTGATCGCCGTCGGCGAGAAGCTGCGCTTTCCGCTCGCTCGCAACGCCGCCCGTCCCCGCCTCAGCATTGGCAGCTTCGAGGGCGACGACGATGCCAAGGGCGGGGACTTCGCGGCGCTGCTGGCGGCCGCCCTCCCCCAGCCCGACACCCGCAAGCCGGCCTTCCCGTTCGACCGCATCGACAAGGGCAGCCCCACCGACGAGGCAGCCAGCGGGGCCACCGAACTGCTCGAAGCGTTCGCCGAGACGAAACTGATCGGCAGCGTCCTGAAAATCGTCGAAAAGCTCTACCGGCGGCGCACGGTCGAGATCAAGGGGCAGCTGGCCTCGGTCTCCGATCGCGGCGCCGGGGTGACCGTCACCCTCGAAGGCATCGACTCCCCGGCCCAGTCGTCGGTCGCCCTCTGGGAGCGCGACTTCGATCCGCTTCCCGGCGGCGAGGGCGTCGGTCGCTGGCAACGCCTGCTGCCGGCGGTGACGGCCTGGACCCGGTGGCAGCTCGCCACCGCGTACGCGCCGGGCGCCCGCTCCCGCAATCCCGAAGGCTGGGTCCCGGACGCGCTCTTCCGCACCGGGATCGCCTGGCACAGGCGCGGGGACGTGGTCCGCGCCGGCGCCCTCTACGCGGCCGCGCTGGAGCGCGATCCCGACCTGCTGCCGGCCGCCTACAACCTGGCTGTCGCCGAGATCCGCACCGGCCGCTACCCGGAGGCACGGGAACGGCTGCTGAACCTCCGCGCCCAGCTCGACGACGACACCGCCGAGACCTGGAAGGAGCTCGACGCGGGCTCGCTCTACGCGCTGGCCCTCGCCGACGCCTACGCCGCGGGAAGCAGCGGCGGCTCCCCGGAGCTGACCAGGGCTCTGGTCTCGGCGACAGACCTGGTCAAGGAGCTGCTCGACGCGCCCGAGGAATCCGAGGGCACGGAGTCGCCCTCGCTGGTGCTGCTGGCCCGGCTGACAGCGCAGAGCGACGACCTGGCCACGGAGGCGGCGAAGCAGGCGAGCACAGAGCAGGAACCGCCGGAGCCGCGCTCGGCTGCTGCGCAAGGGCAGGCGCGCCAGGAGCTGAGGACGAACCTCGCCGAGGGGAAGGCTGCCGAGACGAAGCCGTGGCACCTGGTCGAGTACGTGCGCCGCAACCGCAAGCTCTCGATGCGGACCCGCTACAACCTCGCCTGCTACTACGCGACGCTCGGCGACATCGCCGCCGGCTACAGGCCCGTGGCCTTCAAGCTGGCGCTCTGCCAGCTCGACCTGGCCCTGGAGAGCGGCGGGCTGACCGAGTGGGCACGCAAGGACCCCTCGCTGGCGGCCCTGCGCGCCGAGTGGCCCAGCCAGTTCGAGAAAGTCCTCGGGGGACACGTCCTCAGTCCCCACGACGGGGAGGCGGAGGAGGACGAGACGGATGGCGGCACGACCGACGGGGCGGCGACGAACATGATCGCGGCGAGCGCCAGGAGGGCG
>CAMPIP010000023.1 GCA_946886425.1 uncultured Actinomycetes bacterium | reverse complement strand
GAGTAGTCGGTGCCGGCGCCGAAGACGAGGACCAGCAGCAGCATCGTCCCCTCGGTGTTGACGACCATCCAGCCTGCCTCGATCAGCAGAAAGGCGATGCCGATCGCGGCCAGGTAGGCGGCGCCGACGGCGAGCAGCGGCGTCAGGGCCAGGATCGGCGCCCGGTAAACCGCCAGGAGCAGCAGCAGGACCAGCCCGAGCGTCGCCACCAGCAGCGTTTTCCCGGCGTCGGCGGCGACCTTCTCGAGGTCGGCGACGATCCCGGCCGGGCCGGTTACGTAGGCGGAGAGGCCGGGGCGCTGGTGCGCCGCCAGATACCTGCGGATCCGCTGCACACCGCCGACCACCGCGCCCCGGTCGCCGGCGTCGAGTGCCATGACCAGCAGGGCGGCGCGGCCGTTGCGGGAGACCGGCCCGACGCCGTGGGCGATCCGGGCCACCGTGCCGAGCTCCTTCCGGCCTTCGCCGGAGAAGGGGTCGACGATCGGCGTCGCCCCGGTCAGCTCGAGCCGCCCGAGGCCGCGGCCGATCGCCCCGATCGCCGCCAGGTCGGCCGGCGTCAGGCCGCTGGCGCGTTCGAAGACGATCACCGTCGGCACCTCTTCGCCGCCACCGCCACCCGAGCTGGTGGTTCCCTCAAGCGCCTCCAGCGCCCGCGTCGATTCGGCGTTGGCGGGCAGGAAGCTGGCCTCGCCGGCCGCGGTGACGCGGCCGATCTCGGAGTGGGCGAAGAATCCGGCGACGCCGAGCGCCGCCCAGACGGCGAGGACGACCCAGCGGCCGCGGCGCCCGGTGACGGCGGCGGCGAGCCGGGCGATCACCGGCGCCGCTCCTTCCGCTCTTTCATCTCCCGGCTTTTCTCCTTCGCCTCACGGTTGGTCCGGGGCTCTCCAGCGCGACCCAGGCGGCGACTCGCGCCAGCCGCCGGGCGAGCGGCGTATGTGAGGCCTCCGCTGGCCCGGCGACGACGTTCAACGCTCAGTTCAAGGCAGGTACTTTTCTGCCCGTTCCTTCGCTTCTTCGATGCCCTTTTCGGCCTGGGCCTTGCCCTCTTCGATGCCTTCTTCGGCCCGCTTCACGCCTTCTTCGACGCCCTTCTTGGCGGTGCCTTTGCTGTCCTGCAGTTCCTTCTTGGCCTGTTCGAGGCCCTTCTGAGCCTGTTCGGCACCCTCTTCGAGGCCCTTTTCGGCTTCCTTGACGCCGCCTTCGATCTGCTCCTGGGCGCTCTGTTCGGTGGTCGTCTCGGTGGTGGTGCTGTCGTCGCTGCCGCAGCCCGACCAGACGACGCCGCCGGCGAGGACCGCGCCGATCGCCAGGCTGGCGCCTGCGATTCGCAGCTTCGTCGTGACGCCCGAGTGAACGTCTTTCATCTCTTTGGCACTCCCCCTCGTGGGTTTATGTGGTGGCCCGCGCTGGCGCCGGGTCGCCGAACGTAAAGCATGTGGGAGACACTTTCCATATGGACGAGTTCGAATCGCTGGTGGCCGACGCGATCGACGCCCTGCCGGAGCCGCTCCTGCGGGTTCTGGAGACCGTGCCGGTGATCGTCTCCGACCTCGGCACCCAGCACCGCGCCTACGGCGAGTACTTCGGCGATGGGGCCGCCCAGGACCGCTACGAAGACCGGATCGTGATCTACCGCGACACCCTCGAACGCGACTTCGGCCACGACCGAGAGCTGCTCGCCCGGCAGGTGGAGAGGACCCTCCGCCACGAGCTTGCCCACCACATCGGCTGGGACGAGCGCGGGGTGGGGGGACTCGGTCTGTGAGCGTCGGCACCGTCCTGCACCTCTCCCCGCATCCCGACGACGAGCTGATCGGCACCCCGGCGACGTTGATGGCGCTGCGCGACGAGGGCTGGCGAGTCGTCAACCTCGCCTGCGGGCTCGGCGCGCCCGAGCAGCGGCAGCGCCGCGAGGCCGAGCTGCGCGAGGCCTGCCGGCGGGCCGGATTCGAGCTGCTGGTGCCGGAGCCGCTGCCGCGGATCGACCAGGGCGCCGACCGGGCGGCGGCGCGCGCCGAGCTGACCGCGGCGATCGGGACCGCTCTGGGTGAGCTGCGGCCGCAAGTCGTCGTCGCGCCGAGCCCAGGGGACGTCCACCCGACCCACGAGCTGGTCGGCGAGGTCGCGGGCGAAGCCCTGGCGGCCCGCGGCGCCGACGGCCCGCGCCTCTGGCTCTGGTCGCTCTGGGGACCGCCGCCGCGGCCGACCTTCGCGACCGGCTTCGGAGAGGAGCGCCTCGGGGAGATCCTCCACGCCCTCGCCGCCCACCGCGGTGAGCTCGAGCGCAATGACTACGCCCGCCTCGTCCGCGCTCGCGCCGAAGCCGCCGCCTGCCTGGCGCCGGAGTTGCTCGATGGTTTCGGTGCTGCCGGCTCGTCCGATTCCCTGCCCTACGCCGAGCTGCTCACCGAAGTTAGCTTCCGGACGGGTGGCGCCTGACAGATCAGGCGGCCTGGCCCTAGCGGACCCTGCAGTTACGGGTCAGGGTCGTCTCCAGCGATTCGCCGCCTCCGAAATGGAAGCGGCCCTGCGCGAGGGTGAAGATGCCGCCGGAGAAGCCGCTGGGTGCCGCGCAGCTGGCACTGAGGAAGCTGCGGCGCTTGCCCTTGTAGGTGTACTGGCGGTTGACGGTGAGGTCGATCCCGGTGACCGAGCCCAGGCCGCCGGCGAGGCGCGGCACCTTCGCCGAGAGCAGGGTCCCGAACTGGCCTTCGTTGACCCTCGAGATCAGCAGCGGCAGCACGAACGTGACCTGGGCGGGGCTGGTGATGTTGAGGTGCAGGAGCAGCGCCCGCCTACCGCTCTGGATCCCGTAGAAGGCGAGCATCCGCCCGTCGGCCGGGATCGCGTCGGTGGTCGGGAACTGGACGTTGGCGCTGAAGTGGCCGCGGCCGACCAGGGCGGGGCGGCAGCGTTCCAGGGCGACGTCGGTCGAGGTCGACTGCAGGAGTCGGCTGGTGCAGGCGGGCAGGCCGGCGGTGGAGAGGTGGCCGGCTCGGTTGAGCGCGATCTCGATCCGCTGCACCGGGGGCGGCTGGCTGCCGTCGGTGGTGCCGATCCTGCCCTCGACCTGCAGCCTCACCGGCGCCGGGTGGTCCCGCGGCAGCGAGTGCGGGGTGATGTCGCCGTCGAAGGAGATCCGCAGCGTCCCCTTCTGGCTCAACTCGGCGCTGGCGACCGCGGCGCAAAGCAGCGCGGCGAGCAGGAAGGCAAGCGGAATGGCGGCGCGGCGAGGCATCTCCCCCAATCAGTCTAGGCGGCGGATTCGGCGGCTAGGGTTGAGCGATGGTTGAGCCTGGCGAGTGGGCGGAGCTGGCGAACGGCGACGATTTCTCCGGCTACCGGATCGAGCGCCGCCTCGGCCGTGGCGGCATGGGCATTCTCTACCTGGCCGTCGAGCCCGGCCTCGATCGCCACGTGGCGCTGAAGCTGATCGCCCCCGAGGCGGCCGCCGACGAGGTCTTCGCCCGACGTTTCGCCGAGGAGTCCCGGATCGCGGCCGCGATCGAGCATCCCAACGTGGTCCCGATCTACGCCGCCGGCGAAGAGGGCGGCATCCCCTACATCGCGATGCGCTATGTCGGCGGCTCCGACCTCGGCAAGCGGATCGCCGCCGAGGGCCGGCTCGACCCGGCCGAGGCGGTCGCCCTGATCGCCCAGGTCGGCAACGGCCTCGACGCGATCCACGCCGCCGGCCTCGTCCATCGCGACGTCAAGCCCGCCAACGTCCTGCTGGCTGGCGGCGCGGGAGACACCCACGCCTACATCACCGACTTCGGCGTCGCTCGCAACGTCTCGACCGAGTCGGGGCTGACCCAGACCGGACGCTTCGTCGGCACCCTCGACTACGTCGCCCCCGAGCAGATCTCCGGCGAGCCGATCGACGCCCGCGTCGACGTCTACGCGCTCGGCTGCATGCTCTTCAAGCTGCTGACGGGACAGGTGCCGTTCCCGCGCGAGGGCGAGGCAGCCCGCCTCTACGCCCACCTCAACGACCCGCCGCCGGCTCCGTCGCTGTACGCGCCCGAGGTCGGGATGGCGCTCGACGACGTCGTCGCCCGGGCGATGTCGAAGCGCCCCGAGGATCGCTACCCATCGGCCGGCGACCTCGGCCGCGCCGCCCAGGAGGCGTTCAGCGGCGGCCCCGTTGAGGTTCCGGAGCGGACCGTGGCGACCGGCGCCGCGGCGAAACGGGAGGCCGCGGCGAAACGGGAGGCCAGCCGCGAAGCGACGCCGGCGACGGAGCCCGAAGCACCCGGGCCGGGCCCGCGGAGTCGTTCCACCAACCGTCTCGGGGCAGAGGCGGAGGCCGGATCGCGGGGCCCTGCCGGCCCCCGCCGCCGCCTCGCCCTCGCCGGCGGCCTGCTCGGCCTCGTTGCGGTAATCGTTGCCGTGATCGCGATCGCCAGCTCCGGCGGTGGCGATGGCGAGGACGCCACCGCGACCACCGCGGCGCAGCGGGAAGACGCCAAGCAGCGCGAGCGGAGGCAGGAAGAGAAACCGAAACCGAAACCGAAACCGAAACCCAAGGCGCTGACCCGCTCGCGGTTGATCGCCAAGGCCGACGCGGTCTGCGCCACCAGCCAGGCCCGCTACGTCGAAATTCGCGATCTCGAAAGCGAGTTCTCCGCCGACGTCCTCTACGCCGAAGAGCTTGTCGAGATCGCCCGCCCCCGCATCCGCGGGCTCCAAGAGCTTGACCCGCCGCCGTCCGTCGCCAAGCCCTACCGCGAATACGTCGAGGAGCAGGAACGCGTCCTCGGCACCGACGAAGCCGCCCTGAAGGCCGCCCGCGAAGGCGACTCGGCCGGCGTCGAAGCGGCCCGCGCCGACCGCGACTCAGGCGACGCGAACCGCGAAGAACTGGCCCGCGAGATCGGGTTCGAGGTCTGCAGCACCCCCCGGAACTAGGAGCCGAGATGAATTCCCACGCTGACATGGCAGGTCTGGCGGTTCCGCTGGAGGGCGAGCTGGTCGTGCTCGAGCCGCTCGAGGAGGCACACGCCGAGGGTCTCTGGACCGCCGCGCAGGAGCCGAGGATCTGGGAGTGGCTGGCCCACGTCGGCAGCAGCCGCGAGTACTTCGATTACTGGCTGGAGACCTCCCTCGAGGCGGCGCGGGACGGCCGCGAGGGCGTCTTCGCGACCCGCTCGAAACAGAGCGGCGAGCTGGTCGGCAGCAGCCGCTACCTGAACGTCCGCCCGGCCGACCGGGCGCTGGAGATCGGCTGGACCTGGCTCAATCCGAGCGCCTGGCGGCGCGGCATCAACGTCGAGATGAAACTGCTGATGCTCGGCCACGCTTTCGAGACGCTCGGCTGCGTCCGCGTCGAACTGAAGACCGATGCCCGCAACGAGCGCTCGCGGGCGGCGATGGCGGCGTTGCCGGCCCAGTTCGAGGGTGTCCTGCGCAAGCACATGATCGTTCCCGACGTCGGCGTCCGCGACTCCGCCTTCTTCAGCGTCGTCGACGAAGAGTGGCCCGCGGTCCGGGCCAACCTCGAGGAGCGGCTCAGTCGCGGTCGCGGGGGCGGGTGAGCTCTTCGGCCGCCTGGGCGACGCGTTCGGCGCGCTGCTTGACTTCTTCGGTCGCCTCTCGGGTCGCGGCGACCGCCTCGTCCTTCGCCGCGACGACGCCCTCCGGCTTGCCTCCGACGACGTCCCGGAAGGCGTTCTTGAACCGCTCGGTCCGGCGGTCGGGCGGGAACCGCTCTTCGGAGCGCCGCTGCTTCTCGGGCCGCCTGTCTCCGTAGCGCCGCCGCGCCCAAGTCGAGCCGGGCTTGCCGAGGCGGCAGGTGGCGTAGAGCGCGATCGGGAAGAAGAAGAATCCGACCGTGCCGTGAAGGACGCGGCCCTTCGCGAAGGAGGCCGCGACCAGGCCGAAGACGATCGTCGCCGAGACGATCGTCCCGGCGACGGCGCCGACCGAGCCGGTTTCGACCGAGAACGGCGTGAACCCGAGCAGCACCAGCATCATTCCGGCGGCGGCGATCACGGTCGCGTCGATCGAGCTGCGACCCTCCTCGGCCCAGTAGACGTCTTCGAGGTGGACCCAGAGCGCGAACTCGTCGATCGTCAGGCCGGCGCCGATCCCGAAGCCGAGGGCGCAGATCTCCGTGTAGGGGCTGTTCCCGAAAGCGAGGAACCCGAGCGCCCCCGAGACCATCATCGTCACGATCCCAAAGACGAGGTGGTGGAGGTGGACGCCGCTGTCGCTGACGATGCTGCCGGGCCACCATGGCACCCGCGGGCTGCGCATCAGCCGCGTGCTCATCCGGATGAACCCAAAGGAGAGGATGAAGCCGACCAGGACGAGGAACAGCCCCTGCGACTCGGTGTCGACCAGCCGCTGCCAGAAGTCGGAGACGAACGAGGCGAGGATCATGCGGGGGCCGGTTGCGGGTCGCGGTGGAGCTGCGGGGCGGCGCCGTCCTTGGCGGCGATCAGCTTGATCGTCACCAGCACGGCGGCGACCGCGAAGACGGGGGAGAGGAGGACGTTGGAGAGCATCTCGGCGAGCCAGGTGGCGAGGTAGCCGTGGCCGGCGATGCCGTGGACGATGCCGGCGATGCCTTCGCCGAGCGCGTCCCCGACGATCTCGATCGGCAGCAGGATCCAGAGCACGAACCAGAAGTTGCCGCGGACCAGCTGGAAGCTGCGCTTCAGGGCGGCGCCGACGCCGCGCTCCTCGAGCTCGACGATCGGCCCTGCGAGGCCGAGCCAGACGAAGGCGAGCGCCCCCGGGAGGATGAAGAGGATCAGCCCGATCGCGACGACCAGGACGTAGACGATGTCGACCGCGATCAGCCGCCCGTAGCGGAGCTGCCGGGCGATCGCCAGCATCGAGGGCAGGCGCTCGCCGCGCGGGTGGGTGAGCATCGCCGCGACGGCGCCGCTGAAGAAGACCTCGCCGAGCAGGCCGGTGGCGGTGATCGCGCCGATCGCCAGGGCCAGGGCGAAGACTTTGAAGCCGCTGTCGAGGTCGACCTGGTCGACCTCGACGTGGGAGACGAGCCCGTCGATCGCCGCCAGCGGCACGAAGACGATCAGCGCCAGCAGCAGGATCGTCGGAGCCCAGGACCAGTAGGTGCGGGCGATTTCGGCATAGGTGCCGCCGAGACGACGGGCGAGGCTCATCTCAGGGACGCCGCCGCCCCGGCTTGGTGCGGCCGCGCGCTTCCAGCTTGTCCCGGCTCGACTCCGAGGCCGGCACCCGCCGCAGGTTGCCGAGCTCCGGGATCAGCCACTCTTCCGCGCACTGGCGGTGCCAGTGGTGGTGGTCGGTCCCGGTCAGGCGGCGCACGTACTGGACGATCGTGTGCTCGTCGCCGACCTCGATCTCACTGTGGCACCCCGGGCAGCGGTAGAGCTTGCGGGCGATGCCCCGAATCAACCAGACCTCGTCGCCCTCTTCGTTGAGGCCGCGAAGGCTCCAGCGCATGCTCGGCTGGCCGTCAAATTGGCCCACGGTTAGCGCCTCGACATCCAGGCGAAGCCGGCCGCCATCGCCAGGTTGGCGACCCCGGCCCCGTAGAGCCCCAGCTTGGCGCCGGGCCGGCTGACCGCCGGCGATTGGGCCCAGAGGGCGTCGGTGGCGATCTCGGTCGCGCGCAGCCAGGCCAGAGCCTGCCAGTCGCCGCTGCTGCCGCGCCGATCGGCGACGGCGTGCGCCGCGGCGAAGGTCAGCCAGATCGGCCCGCAGCGCCGGAACAGGTGCTTCGCGTCCGGGGAGGGCTCCTCGTGGCCGAGCACCTTCAGCGTCGCTCCCGGGGCCGCGATCGCGGCGCTGCCGAGCGCGATGTCGAACCCGACCATGAAGCGATTGTGGAGGCGCAGGGCCTGAGCGAGCGTCATCGACTCTTCAATCCAACCAGAAGGGAAAGGCGGAGGCACGGAGAAATGGACCGCCGTGACCAAGACTGCAACGAAGTCCCCCCAACTCAAGAGCCTTTCCGACTACATCCAGGAGCGTTTCGACGAGTTCTCGCGTTCCCAGAAAGACGTCGCCCGCTACATCGTCGACCACCTCGACGAGGCAGCCTTCCTCACCGCCGAGGAGCTGGCCAGGAGAGCGAGCACCTCGTCCTCGACGGTGGTGCGCTTCTCCCAGGCCCTCGGCTTCGAGGGCTATCCCGAGCTCCAGCAGTCGGCGATCGAGGAGTACAGAACGACGATCGCCGTCACCGGGTCCGCGGGTGGCGCCCTCTTCTCCTTCGACCACTCCGAGCTGGAAGGCTCGCTCAGCGCCGACTACGCCAACCTCGAGGAAACGGCGCGCAAGCTGACCCGTGAGCAGGTCGACTCGGCTGTCGCCGCGCTCGCAACCTCCCAGCGCATCGTCATCGTCGGCGTCGACCAGATGGCCTTCTTCGCCAGCTACCTGCGCCATACCCTGAGCTTGCTCGACATCCGCGCCGAGATCGTCGCCAGCACCGGGGGCGAGTCCCTGCAGCGCCTGGGGCGGATCGACGAGGAGACGCTGGTGATCACGCTCTCCGCCGGACGGGCCCACCCGCTGCTCCTGCGGGCGATGAAGCTCGCCCTGCATCGCGGCGCCCGCACCCTGGCGATCTCCGACGCGACCATGTCGGAGGTGGGGGAGCACGCCGAGCTGACTCTCTACTTCTCCTCGAACTCACCTTCCTTCGCGCGGTCGAACACGGCCCTGATGGCACTGGTCCAGGCTTTGGCCTACGGGTTGTACGCGCGGGACGAAGCCGCGCACAAAGACCGCATCCGCGCCTACAAACTGAAGTAGCGGCCCGGCGACGGCGGCGAGGGGCGGCCCGTAATATGGGGCGGGTGAACGAGCGCGCGACTTTCCGGCTCAAAACCGGCCTGGCCGAGATGTTGAAAGGCGGCGTGATCATGGACGTGGTCACGCCTGAGGAGGCGAAGATCGCCGAGGCCGCCGGCGCCTGCGCGGTGATGGCGCTGGAGCGCGTCCCGGCCGACATCCGCCGCGACGGCGGCGTCGCCAGGATGTCGGACCCGGCGATGATCAAGGGGATCCAGGAGGCGGTGACGATCCCGGTCATGGCCAAGGCCCGGATCGGCCACTTCGCCGAGGCCCAGGTCCTGCAGGCGCTCGAGGTCGACTACATCGACGAGTCCGAGGTCCTCACCCCGGCCGACGAGACCAACCACATCGAGAAGCTCCCCTTCGAGGTGCCGTTCGTCTGCGGCGCCACCAACCTCGGCGAGGCGCTGCGGCGGATCGGCGAGGGGGCGGCGATGATCCGCTCCAAGGGCGAGGCCGGGACCGGCAACGTCGTCGAGGCGGTCCGCCACATGCGCGAGATCACCTCCGGCGTCAAGCGGCTCGCGCAGCTGCGGCCCGAGGAGCTGGCGAGCGCCGCCAAAGAACACCAGGCGCCGCTGGAAGTCGTCCACGAGGTGGCCGCCGCGGGCAAGCTGCCGGTGCCGCTGTTCTGCGCCGGCGGGATCGCGACGCCGGCCGACGCGGCACTGATGATGCAGCTCGGCGCCGAGGGCAACTTCGTCGGCTCCGGGATCTTCAAGAGCGCCGACCCGGAGCGGCGGGCGCGGGCGATCGTCGAGGCGACCACCCACTTCAACGACCCCGAGCGGGTCACCGCCGCCTCGATCGGGCTCGGCGAGGCGATGCCCGGTCTGGAGATCGCCGACCTGGCCGCCGCCGACGCCCTGCTGCAGAACCGCGGAGCCTGAAACTGAACGTCGGCGTACTGGGGATCCAGGGCGGCTTCGAAGCTCACGCCCAGGCGCTGCGCCAGCTTGGCGCCGAGGTCCGCGAGGTGCGGACGCCGGCCGACATGGAGGGTCTCGACGGGCTGGTCGTCCCCGGTGGCGAGAGCACGACGATCGCGATGGGGATCGAGTCGGCGCAGCTGGCGCCGGCGATCCGCGCCCACCACGACGCCGGCCGGCCGGTGCTCGGCACCTGCGCCGGGCTGATCGTCTGCGACGACGAGCACCTCGGCCTGATCGACGCCACCGCCCGCCGCAACGCGTTCGGCCGGCAGCTGCAGAGCTTCGAGGCCGACCTGGCGATCGAGGGGATCGGCGACGAGCCGCTGCGGGCCGTCTTCATCCGCGCCCCCTGGGTCGAGCGGTGCGGTCCCGGCGTCGAGGTACTGGCCGAGCACGAGGGGCACCCGGTGGCGATCCGCGAAGGCAGCGTCCTCGCTTCCGCCTTCCACCCGGAGCTGACCGACGACCCCCGCTTCCACGCGATTTTCATGGCGATGATCACCACGGCTCACGAACGCGAGGAGGCGGCGAGATGAGGGACCCCCGGGTCGACGGACTGGCGAAGATCCTGGTCGGCTACTCGACCAAGGTGAAGGAGGGCGAGGTGGTCGCGATCGACGGCGAGACGGCGGCGGCGCCGCTGCTGCTGGCCGTTTACGAGGAGGTGCTGAAAGCGGGCGCCCACGCGATCCTCAACGTCGCCCTCGAGGGCCAGATCGCCGCCTACTTCAAGCACGCCTCCGACGACCAGCTGGAATGGATCTCGCCCTTCGCGGAGTGGATGGTCGACAACGCCGACGTGCGGATCGCGATCGGCGCCAGCACCAATACCCGCGAGCTCTCCGGGGTGGCGCCGGAGCGCCAGACGCTGCGCCAGTCGGCGACCGGCGAGCTGATGAAACGAGCGATGAAACGCAGCGCCGACGGCGATTTCCGCTGGTGCTACACGCTCTACCCGACCAGCGCCTACGCCTCCGAGGCGGAGATGAGCCTGGCCGACTACGAGGACTTCTACTACGGCGCCTGCCTCGCCAACGACCCGGAGCCGCTGACCGCCTGGAAGCGCGCCTCCGAGGAGACGACCCGGCTGGCCGAGTGGATCGAGGGCCACGAGGAGGTGCGCGTCACCGCGCCGGGGACCGACATCACCCTCGGCGTCGCCGGCCGCCACTTCATCCCCTGCGTCGGCGACCACAACATGCCCGATGGCGAGTTCTTCACCGGGCCGGTTGAGGACTCGGTCGAGGGCGAAGTCAGCTTCCACCTGCCGGCTGTGATCGGCGGCCGCGAGGTCGCCGGCGTGAAGCTGCGCTTCGAGGCCGGCAAGGTCGTCGACGCCAGCGCCGAGCGCGGCGAGGAGTACCTGCTGAAGCTACTCGACACCGACGAGGGCGCCCGCCGCCTCGGCGAGCTCGGGATCGGCACCAACTACGGGATCGACCGCGGCACCCGCGAGGTCCTGCTCGACGAGAAGCTCGGCGGCACCGTCCACATGGCGGTCGGTGCCAGCTACCCCGAGTCGGGCGGCACCAACGAGAGCGCCGTCCACACCGACCTCGTCTGCGACCTCCGCCTCGGCGGCAAGCTCGAAGTGGACGGCGTGGTCATGCAGGAAAACGGCCGCTTCATCGTCTGACGCGACCGGACCGGCGCATCTCGACGTCCTCGGTCGCTCACGTGCAGAGCACGCTTCGCTCCCTGCGTCCTTGACCTGCTTGGTCCGGTCGTGTCAGACCGAGGTGATGATCGATGCGATAACGCCGAGGAAGCCGACCAGCGCCGTCACGCAAAGCACCGCAACCATCTGAATCACCGTGCGGTGGTTCGCGCCCGCCTCACCGCGCATCGCGCGGAATTCCTCGCGCATGTCCTTGAAGCCCTCGTCGACCTTGTGGTTGAGGCCGTCGAGGCGCTCGTCGGTCCAGTTCTCGCGATCTCCCTTGGGCATCATCACCACGCCCATGATGGCAGCTTACAGAGACGGATGTAACGTAATGTCTGCGCAGACTAAAAGTTGCGCAACATCGATGTGACGCGAGCGTTACTGGTTCGGCAGCGGTGAGCCGGCGAGGAGGAAGAACCAGGCGATCAGAGCGAGCCCGGCCAGCATCACCGAGCCCATCAGCACCGCCTCGACCACCGTAACCGAGCTCTGCAGGGATCCGCCGGTGTCGCGCATGCTCTTCAGCCAGGCGGGCCGTACCGCGGCGACGCGGTTGGTGCCGGTGAGGCGGACGTAGAGGTTGTTGAGGCGGCCGATCAGCCAGGCGACGATCAGGACCGTGGCGACGATGCCGACCGCGACGACCGCGTAGGGCCCACCGCTCGGGAACTGGGTCTCGGAGAGCTTGGAGCCGATGTAGACCCAGCTGAGCGGGATCGCGGTCCAGAGCGAGAAGGCGGCCAGCAGCATGGCCAGGAAGACCATGCTGGCCGCGATGTGGCGGCCGGTCTCGTGGGTGTGCGAGTTCGTCCCCATCTCCCACTTCATAGAATGCCAGGCCATGTCCGGGCACTCGAAGTGGTCCTCGATTAAACACAAGAAGGGCGCCGCCGACGCGAAACGCGGCAAGCTCTTCAGCAAGCTCGCGCGCGCGATCACCGTTGCCGCCCGGGACGGGGGTGGCGACACCGACGGCAACCCGGCCTTGGCGACCGCGGTCCAGAAGGCCCGCGAAGCCTCGATGCCGAAGGACAAAATCCAGAAGGCGATCGACGTCGGCACCGGCGCCGGTGCCGACAGCGCCGCGATCGAACGGGTCCTCTACGAGGGCTACGGCCCGGCCGGCGTCGCCGTCCTGGTCGAGGCCCTGACCGACAACCGCAACCGCGCCAGCGCCGAGATCCGCCACGCCTTCTCCAGTCACGGCGGCAGCCTCGGCGAGCCGGGCTCGGTCGCCTGGATCTTCGAGAAAAAGGGAGCGGTGGTCGTCGACGCCGGCCGCTACAGCGAGGACGACCTGATGCCGGCGATCGACGCCGGCGCCGAGGACGTCCGCGAGGACGACGAGCAGCTGCGGGTGATCTGCGAGCCCAGCGACCTGACCGCGGTCCGCGAAGCCCTCGAGGCCGCCGGCGTCGAGATCATCTCCGCCGCGATCGCCACCGAACCGAAGAGCACCGTCGAGCTGAAAGGGCACGACGCCGAGCGGATGCTGAAGCTGCTGGACACCCTGGACGATCAGGACGACGTCGACGAGGTGTTCGCGAACTTCGACATTCCGGCGGACGTGATGGAGCAGCTGGCTGCCTGACGGTGTTCGGGGGGTGGTCGAGGCGGAGAGGTCGTAGTCCCCGCCGGGAATTCAGTCGCGGGCGCCCTATGGGCGCCACGCTCCGCATGGTGGAGCGCGGCTAACAACGGCCGCGCATGAACCGGATTGCATTGGGCCGCGCCAACCCATTGGAAGGCATCCGACTCGCATCCGAGAATCAGTCCTCATGCAAGTCGTGATGGGAATCGACCCGGGCGCCGCCAATCTTGGCTTCGGGATTGTGCGCATTGAGGGCAACCGCATGGTGGCTCTTGACGGCGGCGTGGTCGAAACCAGCGCCGAGGAGGCGATGGAGCGGCGGCTGCAGCGGATTTATGGGGCTCTCAGCGAGTTGATCGCCTGGCATGAGCCGAAGGCGATGGCGATCGAGTCGGTGTATTTCGGGAAAAACGTGCACTCGGCGATGGCCGTCGGGCAGGCCAGTGGGGTGGCGATGCTGGCGGCGGCGCAGGGTGGGATCGGCTGCTTCGCCTACACGCCGCAGGCGATCAAGATGGCTGTCTGCGGGGCCGGGGGGGCCGGCAAGGAGCAGGTTCAGAGGATGGTCGGCACCCTGCTCGGGCTGCCGGAGCCGCCCAGTCCCGACCACGCCGCCGACGCGCTTGCCGTGGCGATCTGCCATGGCGGCGGCAGCGGGCACCGCCAAGCCGTCGCCGCGTCGGCCCCGGCGCCGGAGCGCCTGGCCGGATGATCGCCGCGGTTCGGGGTGAGGTGCTGGTGCGGCGTCCCGACCACGTCGTCGTCGACGCCGCCGGCGTCGGGTACCGGCTGGCGGTCTCGGCGGAGACGCTGAAAGCGGTCCCGGCCGCGGGCAGCGACGTCTTCCTCCACGCCGAGCTGATCGCCCGCGACGACTCGCTGGCGCTGTACGGCTTTTCCTCGGAGGAGGAGCGCGATCTCTTCCGGCAGCTGATCTCGGTCAGCGGCGTCGGCCCCAAAGTCGCGATTGCCGCCCTCTCGGGTGGCAGCGCCCGGGATCTGCTGCGGGCGATCGCCGCCGGCGACGCGAAACGCTTCCAGGCCGTTCCCGGAATCGGCAAGCGGACCTCGGAGCGGATCATCGTCGAGCTGCGGGAGAAGGTGGCCGGGGCTCTCGAGGAGGAGGTGGCGCTCGCGGCGGCGGAGAGCGGCGACGCCCGGACCCTCGCCCGCGACGGCCTCGTCAACCTCGGCTACGCTCCCCTCGAGGCCGAGCAGCTGCTCGACGGCATCGAGGCCGGCGATCCCGAGCAGTTGATCGCGGCGGCGCTTCGCAAGGCCGCCGCGGCGAGGAGCGGCGCGTGAGCGAAAGTCCCGACATCGGCGGCAATCGCATCCGCACCCCGGGGATCGACGCCGAGCCGGTGCCGGTCGACGCCGAGGTGCGCGTCCACGACGCCCGGGCCGACGTGCCCGACGAGGACCTCGACCGCTCGCTGCGGCCGCCGACCCTCTCCGACTTCGTCAACCAGGCCCAGGTCACCGATCAGCTGGCGATCTTCATCGAGGCGGCGCAGGGCAGGGGGGAGCCGCTCGACCACGTGCTGCTAGCCGGCCCGCCGGGGCTCGGCAAGACCTCGCTGGCGCACATCATCGCCTCCGAGCTCGGCGTGCCGATGGTCCAGACCGCCGGGCCGGCGCTGGAGCGCAAGGCCGACGTCGCCTCCTTCTTGACGGCGCTGGAGCCGGGCACCGTCTTCTTCGTCGACGAGATCCACCGCCTCGGCCGCGCCGTCGAGGAGACGCTCTACCCCGCGATGGAGGACGGTGAGCTGCCGGTGGTGCTGGGCCAGGGAGCCGGCGCCCGCACGGTGACGCTGCCGCTGCCTCCCTTCACCTTGGTCGGCGCGACCACCCGGGCCGGTCTGCTGACGACGCCGTTGCGCGACCGCTTCGGGGTCAGCCACCGGCTCGAGCACTACAGCCCCGAGCACCTGGCGGAGATCGTCAGCCGCTCGGCGGGGATCCTCGGGGTCGAGGTCGACGCCGAGGGAGCCCACACGATCGCCTCCCGCTCGCGGGGCACGCCCCGGGTCGCCAACCGGCTGCTCAAGCGGGTCCGCGACTTCGCCCAGGTGAAGGGCTCCGGGGCGATCGGCGGCGACGTCGCCGCGGCGGCGCTGGAGATGCTCGAGGTAGACGCCGGCGGCCTCGACCGCTCCGACCGCGCCCTGCTCGAGACCGTCGCGGTCAAGTTTGGCGGCGGCCCGGTCGGCCTCTCGACCCTCGCGATCGCGATCGGCGAGGAGCAGGACACGATCGAGGACGTGCTCGAGCCCTACCTGCTCCAGCAGGGCCTTCTGAAGCGGACTCCCCGAGGTCGCGTGCTGACCCAGCGGGCCTACGATCATCTCGGCCTGCAGGCGCCGGAAGGCGCGGCGAGCCTCTTCTGAGCCCGCGCTTGTAGCCTGTCGGAGATGCCGTTCTTCATCTGTCCGAATTGCGGGCACCGGGAGGTGAGCGGCGAGCGGACCGCTGGGTTCAGCTCGCGCCCGAAGGGCTGCTCGAAATGTGGATTCGGATTCGTATTTGAATTACTCGACGATTATTATCCGGCCCCGAATGCGGCGTTTTTCGTATGCGACAGGCAGGAACGGGTGATCGACGCCGGCAAAGGCAGCTTCGAGCTGACCGGCCTCACCGATGAGGACGTGATCGGGCGGCCGGTGCGCGAGGTGCTGGGCCTGGACTGGATCGACCGCGGCGAGGGCGGCGAGGGCGCCGATACCAACGGCGACGGCGTCACCGACCCGATCGAGACCTCGCTGGAGTGGGGCGTGCGCTCACTCGGCAAACGGGTCTCGGTGAACGCCGAGGGTGACCTGCCCGCCCGCGCGGTGGCCGACGTGTTCCCCGCCTACGACGACGACGGCGGGCTCCTGCTCGTCCTCACCCCGGAGGGCTAGGGGATGGTCAACCGGCGACGCAACCTCTTCGTGTTGCTCTTCGTGGTCGGCCTGGTCGGCGTCTCGGCGCTGATCATCGCCCAGAAGGAAACGAAGCTCGGCCTCGACCTGCAGGGCGGCCTCGAGCTCGTCTACCAGGGCCAGCCGACCAAGGCCGGGGAAACGGTCAGCGGCGAAGACATCGAAGACTCGATCGGGATCATCGAACAGCGGACCAATCAGCTCGGTGTCTCCGAGTCGGAAATCGCCCGCCTCGGCACCGATCAGATCACCGTCGCGCTGCCGGGCATCACCGACGCCGAACGGGCCGCCGAACAGGTCGGGACCACCGCCCAGCTCTACTTCTACGACTGGGAGCCGAACCTGATCGGGCCCCAGCGGGCGATCGCCGGCCGGCCGGGGCAGCAGCCACCGCCAGGGCCGCTGAAAGCCTCGGAAAAACGCTGGGAAGAAGCCGGCCGCAACATCAAAAGCGAAGAGAACAAACAGCTCATCTTCTCTGGCGCTTACCCGAACGCCTACCAGGCCGCGTTGTTGGCATCCGAACAGGCGCCGGTCGAGAACTGCGAAGACTGCTCGGTCGCGCGGCCCCGGTACTACCTGTTCGAGAAAGAGCAGCCGCACAAACTGCTGGCCGGGCCGGAGCTGAAAAAGAAAGACCTCTACGTCAGCCCGACGGGGAAAAGGATCCCCCGCGACGGGATCGTCGTCGAAGTCCCAGCCGGGACCGTCCTCGTCTCCGAATACCCGGTGACCTCGACTGGCGCGCAGGACCAGACGGCGCAGCCGGGCTGGTACGCGATCAGGGACAAACCTGCCCTCAACGGCAACGAGATCACCAACCCGAAGCAGGAATACGGTCAGTTCAACGAACCGAACGTCACCTTCGGCTTTACCGGCGATGGCCAGGATGCCTTCCAGGAAGTCACCCGCGGGATCGCCCAGCGCGGCCAGGCATCGGCGATCGGGCCGGTTGGTGCCGAAGAAGCGGCGGCGCTCTCGGGCCACTTCGCGATCGTCCTCGACAACGAAGTCAAATCGCGGCCGATCATCAACTTCGCCGAAAACCCGGACGGGATCGACGGTCGCAGCGGCGCCCAGATCTCCGGCGGGTTCGTCGGCGGCGACGGCCTCAACGAGGCCCAGGAACTGGCGAAGACGCTGCAGATCGGCGCCCTGCCGATCAACCTCAAACTGATCAGCGAGACGCAGGTCTCGGCGACGCTCGGCAGCCAGGCGCTCGACGACGGCATCAAAGCCGGCGTGATCGGCCTGATCCTCGTCATCATCTTCCTCTGCGGCTACTACCGCTTCCTCGGCGTGATCGCCTCGGTCGCGCTTGGCGCCTACGGGGTGATCTTCTTCGCCCTGATCAAACTGATCCCGATCACCCTGACCCTGCCGGGGATCGCCGGTCTGGTGCTGACGATCGGGGTCGCCGCCGACTCGAACATCGTCATCTTCGAGCGAATAAAGGAGGAGGTCCGGGCCGGTCGCTCGATGTCGAGCGCGATCAGTGCTGGCTACAAACGCGGCATCGCGACGATCATCGACGCCAACGTCGTCACCCTTCTCACCGCCTTCATCCTCTTCGTGCTGGCGACCGCTGGGGTCAAGGGGTTCGCCTTCACCCTCGGCGTCGGCACGATCGTCTCGCTGCTGACGGCGGTCGTCTTCACCCAGGCCCTGCTCGGCAGCATGAGCCGCTCGCCGCTGCTGCGTTCGCCGGCCCTGCTCGGTGCCAGCGGGAAAGGCAAACAGTGGCACCTCGACTTCATGGGAGCGAGCCGCTGGTTCTTCTCGATCTCCGGCGTGATCCTGGTCATCGGCGGCCTGGCGCTGGCCACCAAGCAGCTCAACTTCGGCATCGACTTCGAGTCCGGCACGCGGATCAAGGTCGCGCTGGAGAAATCGACCGACGAGGAAGGTGTGCGCGACACCCTCGACGCGGTCGGCATCGGCGGCGAGGAGATCCAGCAGGTCTCCGACCCGAACTTCGGCGACAACGTCTTCCAGATCCAGTCGCAGGAGCTCGAACCGGGCGAAGTCAAAGACGCCCAGACCGCCCTCAACGACGTTTACGGG
Organism: uncultured Actinomycetes bacterium; assembly: GCA_946886425.1. The sequence continues at coordinate 2,211 of CAMPIP010000023.1, read as the reverse complement.
GTGGTCGAGGACGGCTTTGACAGCACCAGTGTCGGACCGACCTTCGGCGAACAGGTCGCCAACAGCGCCATCAAAGCTCTGATCTTCTCGATGCTCGTGATCGCCGGCTACATCGCCTTGCGATTCGAGCCGAAGTTCGCGCTGCCGGTCCTGATCGCGATCTTCCACGACATCCTCATCACCGCCGGTGTCTACTCGTTGACCGGGAAAGAGGTGAACAGCGGAACGGTCGCCGCTTTCCTGACGATCTTGGGTTACTCGATCTACGACACGATCATCGTCTTCGACCGAATACGCGAGAACGTGCCGCGGATGCCGCGCGCCGCCTTCTCCCAGATCGTCAACCGCTCGATGAGCGAGGTGCTGAACCGATCGCTGGCGACGAGCTTCTCGACCCTGCTCGGCGTGGCCTCGCTGCTGATCTTCGGCGGCGTCACCCTGCAGGACTTTGCGTTCGCGATGTTGGTCGGGATCGCCTCCGGCACCTACTCCTCGATCTTCATCGCCTCGCCGGTGCTGACCGCATGGAAGGAACGCGAGCCCTCCTACACCCGCCGGCGCGAACGGATCGCGGACGCTGAGGGCAGCGTCCCCGCCTACGCGGACGAGATCGAGATCGCCAAACTTGGCAGCGACGACGAAACCGAAGCCGAGCGGGCGGCCGCGGCCACCGCGGGCGAGGCGGAGTCGCGGCCGCAGGGGGGAGCGGTTGCCACGGTTGAGCGCAGCCCCGAAGGCAACGGCGCCGATCCCGCTCGCGACGGGGGAAGCGAGGCCGATGCGGGCTCAACGGAGCGCCGTGCCCGCAACGCCGAGCGCCGGGCCCGCCGTCAGCAGCGCCGCAAACACGGGAGGAAGCGTTAGATGGCACTGATCGTCTGGATCACGATGGGCATCGCCCTCTGGCACTTCACGATCTTCCTGCCGGACCGCTTCTGGCAGGGGATCATCGGCGCTTTCATCGGCGCCGTGCTGGGCTCGGTGATCTTCGGGTTCATCGTCGGCGAGATCGCCGGCAAGGACCTCGGCGACACCGATCTCGCGACTGCCCTGCTCTCGATCCCGGGCACGGCGATCGGCCTGGCGATCGTTTACGCGGTCGGCGTTCGCGAGGAACAGCGGGCCGAGTAGCGCCGGGCGGCCTACTCGGCGCCCTTTTCCCTGCATCCTGCGGTCTTTGACGTGGCGGGATGCCGCCGGTCCGGCGCCTAGCCTGGAGGTGTGCCAGACGCCCTGAAGGCCTATGCCGCCGAGCCCTACTCCTACGCCGACGCGCGGGCTCTCTCCGAGCAGCTCGGGGTCAGCGAGCCGCTGGCGGTGACCCTGGTCCGGCGCGGCTACCGGACGCCGGCGGAGGCGCGGCGCTTTCTCGCCGCCGACGAGTCACATCCGCCCACCGCCTTCGGTTCGATGGCGATTGTCGTGGAGCGGGTGCTGGCGGCGGTGGGAGAGCGGCGCCGGATCACCATCCACGGGGATTTCGACGTCGACGGTGTCTGCGCGACGGCCCTGATGGTCTCGACGCTGCGCGAGCTCGGTGCCGACTGCGACTGGCTGATTCCGGACCGGCTCGGCGACGGCTACGGCCTCAGCGCCGCCAACGTCGAGAAGCTGGCCGACCGCGGCACCTCGTTGTTGCTGACCGTCGACTGCGGCGTCACCGCGGTGGAGGAGGTGGCGCGGGCCCGCGAGCTGGGGATCGAGACGATCGTCACCGACCACCACCAGGCCGGCGAGCGGCTGCCCGACTGCCCGGTCCTGCACCCGGCCCTCGACGGCTACCCGTTCGAGCACCTCTGCGGCACCGGCGTCGCCTGGAAGCTGGCGACCGCGCTGCGCGAAGCGGCGGGCATGCGGCCCGAGGCCGCCGAGGCGGACCTCGATCTGGTCGCCCTGGCGACCGTCGCCGACGTGGTCCCGCTGGTCGGCGAGAACCGGTCGCTGGTCAAGCGCGGGTTGGCGGAGATGCGGCGGCTGCGCCGGCCGGGGTCGCGGGCCCTGATCGCCGTCGCCAAGTGCGAGCCGAACCGGCTCGACGAGGGCGACCTGGCCTTCCGGCTGGCGCCGCGGATCAACGCCGCCGGCCGGCTCTACCGGGCCGACGCGGGGGTCGAGCTGATGCTGACGGGGGACGAGGCGCGAGCCGAGGAGATCGCGATCGAGTTGAGCCGGGCCAATGCCGAGCGACGGGCCACCGAGCGCGAGGTGGAC